>JBDUCQ010000133.1:0-7531 GCA_040003385.1 Ginsengibacter sp.
CTGTTATCAAAAAATCCTATTTCATTTTATCATGCACCTGAGTGTCTTTTACTTTAGGTGAATTGTTGATCACCGGGTTCACTGCTTCAGGGTTTGCCAGGGCCAAAGGAGTTTTAAAATACTGCTCCAGCTGCTGGATCTCTTTCAGCATATTCACTGCGAGCTGGTTCTCATACGCTAAGGCACCTTGTTTGTCTTCATCTAGGCTGTTAAAAAAGCTTACCTGCTGATCAAGGTCTTTTCTCAAGCTTCCGGCAACTTTTTGGGCCAGAACACTATCACCGGCCTTATAAGCCGCCAATAAAAACTGTCCTGATATCTGGTCGTGCTGCTGGCTTCTTGATACCATGCCGTATGCGAAATTTTCCTGCAACATCATCTTATCACAACGCTCCAGCAATTTTTTTGCATCGTCCTTCCGGTTATTGTCGGCCAGGTTGATTGCTACAGATGCAAACTGCATCCTGATGCTGTTTAAATGCCGGCGGTTCTCTTCATCATAGTATACTCCATGTTTATCAGCGTTCCCGAAAACAAATTTGTTCATCAGCTTATCAAGTGCCCAATCACGATTTATGGTACTGTTTTTTACCGGTACTAAACGATAAGTAAGGCCGTCGGTTCTTAAATATTGCTGAAATCCTAATTCATCATATGGAGAGGTAAAATAAATAGGCCTCTTCCATTTATTGGCTGCGATGATATTTAAAATGGCAGTTTCGTTTTTCCCCAAAACATTCCTGGGAATATCAAATGTTACTTCACTCAGCACACTATCGGTGGCGTTTACAGAGCCATTCTTTTTTACAAAATCCTTATCTACAGAGATCTTTACTTTTTTGGTTGGGTAGATATTCGCGAAGTCTGATTCTGACACCTGCACCATTCTCGTCGGATCTTCACTGCCTGCATAATCTTTCATCATTGAATATAATTCCATGGGTTGGGTCTGATCTACCTTTGCACCGGGCGCATCGCCATAAAAATAAATACCATCCCGTTTGCTTCCGATGATCTGTTCAGGCGTCCAAATCACATCGATGGGGTCACTTTGATTCACTTTGTACCGCAGTTGATTAATGTACCAGTCGGTCCCCAGGAGGCTTGAATTGATCACACGAACATCCCTTCTCACTCCCTCCACTTCCTGGGCATACCATAAAGGATAGGTGTCGTTGTCACCAAATGAAATCACAATTGCATTGGGCGCGCAGCTTTCCAGGTAATCGATTGCCAGATCACGTGCAAGCACCTTTTTACTTCTGTCGTGATCGTCCCATTCGGTAGCTGCCATCAAAACAGGAACCGCAAGAAAACATACCGCAGCAGCAACATACGCAGCCGTGGGTTCCTTAATGTATTTATTCAGCAATTCTTTCACATACAAAAAGCCGATACCGATCCAGATTGCAAAAACATAAAATGATCCAACGTAAGCATAATCCCTTTCACGGGGCTGATTCCCTGCCTGGTTCAAATAAATTACAACCGCAAAACCGGTAAAAAAGAAAAGCAAAACATTTACCAGCGTATCCCTTTTATCTTTTTTGTATTGATAAACCAACCCCAGGATTCCAAGAATCAGAGGAAGGCAATAAAGATTGTTGTGTGCTTTGTTGTGTTTCAGGCTGTCGGGCAATTTGTCCTGGTTGCCAAGGCGTAAATTGTCCCAAAAACCGATCCCTGTTGACCAGTTGCCGTCTCGTACATTTCCAATATCAACTCCCTGCACATCATCCTGCTTGCCTGCAAAATTCCACATGAAATATCTTAGGTACATCCAGTTGGTCTGATATTTTACGAAGAAGCTGATGTTATCACCCATCGTAGGCTTGTCCGTGTATTTACCGGTTTTTTCATCTTTCTGTATCCCGGCAAAACTGGCATAGTAATCTGCATGGTGCTGGTCATTGCTTGCATCCCACATACGGGGGAAAAAATGCTTGTCTTCAGCTGCATACTCAATGTCATACCTGCGGCCATTTTTTTCATACCTGTCTTTTCCCTTTACATAAGTATCCACAGGTTTTTGTTCTATGGCTTCAGCCGTAAAATCCTGCCCAAATAATATCGGCCAGTCTCCATATTGTTCGCGGCTGAGGTAGCCTACAAGGCTCACCGGGTTGTCAACGTTGAACATGTCAACCGCCGGATCAGCATTGGACCTGATGAGGGTTGTATAATACGTGGAAAATCCAAGTAGTATAAATGCGAAACTCCACATTGCAAGCTTTAAGAAATTCCAGTTTCTTCTTGTGGCGATCCTGATGGCGAAAAATATCAAGACTGCCATCAGTACAAAATAAAACCCGAAGCCTACAAAGAAAGGAAGGCCAAGGTCGTTCCTGAACCAGATATCAAATTGACCTGCCAGTTTTATGGTCCATTGAATTACCGGAAGCTGCACGATCCCTGTAATGACACAACCTATAATGAAAGCATAAAAGGTGCGCATTTTTGTAACACGGTATCTCTTAAAATAATATACCATAACAATGGCAGGGATGGTAAGTAAGTTGAGCAGGTGAACACCGACAGCGAGGCCTATCAGGTAAAAAATCAGGATCAGCCATCTGTCTGCACGGGTAAAATTTCCTTTGATGCCTTCTTTCTGTTCATCTGTTACCTCCTGTTCCCATTTTAAGATGGCCCAGAAAACTATTGCGGTGAAAAAGGAAGACAGGGCATACACCTCACCTTCAACTGCACTGTACCAGAATGAATCAGAAAAGCAATAGGCAAGTGAGCCGATCACGCCTGCGGCCATAATGCTGAATGTGCGGTTGTTGTTTAAAGTCCCCCCATTTTGCATAAATATTTTCCGCGCAAAATGGGTAATGCTCCAGAACAAAAAAAGGATCGTGAATCCGCTGGCAAGGGCGCTCATGATATTTACACCTGTTGCAGCATGTTTTGCATCAAACGGAATTGTAAATATGCGGCCCATCAGGACAAACAGCGGGGCTCCCGGCGGATGTGGAATTTGGAGTTTATAACAACTTGAAACAAATTCGCCGCAATCCCAAAAGCTGCCCGTTGCTTCCATCGTCATCAGGTACACGATACACGCAATGACACAAATCGCCCAACCCGTAATATTGTTGATCCTTTTAAAGCTCATAGTTTGGTTTTTAGCAAAAGTGGAGCAAATATAAAACTATGGCAGTAAGAAAAACGAATGCTTAATTTATTTTGTTGAAAAAGGAATGTTAATTGGTGAAAGGTGAATGGGCAAAGGGCAATGGTGAATGGGGAAAGGGCAATGGTGAATGGAGAGTATTTCGTCATTTGTCATTAAGTCAATGGTCATTGAGTCTGTTTGCGAAGAAAGCTTTTTAAATTGAGTTGCCCTCTCATTGCCCATTCACCATTCACCATTCACCACGTTATCTTCGCTCTCATGAAAAAAGCGTTTATTCAATTGCACATCGCCGTTTTTTTAGCTGGCTTTACTGCTATACTGGGCAAATTGATCGCATTGAATGAAGGCTTACTGGTATGGTACAGGATGCTGATCACAGCATTTACCCTTGCACTCATACTTTATTATAAGAAACAGCTGATCGTATTAACTGTAAAAAATGCACTGATGATTTTTGGAGTCGGTGCAATTGTTGCCTTGCATTGGGTTTCGTTTTATGGCAGCATCAAACATTCAAACGTTTCAGTATCGCTAACCTGTTTATCCGGCATTGGCTTTTTCACTTCTTTTTTGGAACCCCTGATCATGAAAAGGAGGATCGACATTGTAGAAATTTTCCTGGGTTTGATGGCCATTGCAGGCATATACCTCATTTTCGATTTCTACCCGCAATATAAATTGGGAATATTGTTAGGACTGATATCTGCACTTCTTGCCAGCTTGTTTCCCATATTCAACAAAAAGCTTCTTGTGAAATTTTCAGCAAGCACCATTACATTGTATGAAATGTGGGGGGGATTGATTGCACTTACATTCATCATTCCATTTTATTTAAAGCAGTTTCCTGCAAGTTATTTTTTGCCCTCTGCTACAGACTGGTTATGGCTTTTGGTGCTCGCCTGGCTATGTACTGTTTTCACTTTTATACTGTCATTGAATGCGCTCAAAAAAATTTCACCTTTCACCGCAAACCTGGCCTATAACCTTGAACCCGTTTATGGGATCATCCTTGCATTCGTCATCTTTCATGAAAACAAATACCTGAGCACCGGCTTTTATTATGGATTGGGACTGATACTTTTTGCTGTGATTTTACAAATGCTGAGAGTCTATTCAAAACTACGCCCGGGCAATCCGAATGATCTTCCCGAAGTTTATTGAATTTTATTTTTAACCATTTCACTGATCTGTTGTGCATTCATAGCGCCGGACTGCCGCCATAGAACTTTACCTTTTCTGAAAAGGATGAGCGTGGGCACACCCTGGATGTTAAATTGTTCAGCGGTTGCCCGATTCTTATCAATGTCAACTTTCAACACCCTTACCTCCTTGTGCATTTCGGCAAAACGTTTTAATTCCGGTGCCATCATTTTACAGGGACCGCACCAGGTGGCGGTAAAATCTACAAGTACCGGTTTTTCATCATTGAGTATTGTGCTGAATGTTTCCATTTTATTTTATCAAGCAAATTTAATTCCTAACTGGTATGGGGTCCAAACTAAAGTTCAACGTAGCAAACCCTGCATTTTCTACGTGTTCAATTCGCAGGCCATGCACGCCACCATCGAGATCGATCACAAGGCTGTGATGGGCGTCATCGTCATTGATATATTTTGAAGCATCCCAAAAATTGATCAATAGCTTGCCATCCATAAAAACTTTTACGAGGTCATCGGCGGTTATCCCAAGTTCATACCTCCCTTTAGGCACCTGCAAGATGCCGGTTGCTACTGTTGCAAAAGAATCTGCTGCAAGCTGTTTTCCTATTTCCCCCCACCACGTGTATTGCAGTTTTTTTGTTTTCTCTGTCTTGATCGGGGTGCCGTTAAATATTTGTTTGAATTTTTCATAGTTTTTATTTGGATCATTGGCTGTATCCCATTTATACCATTTTACATCCCAGCTGATGGAGGGGTCAAAACAGGTGTATGAAAATAAATATGGCTGATTGCCCACAATCCGGTTTCCCTGTTGCGTAATAAATTTCTCTCCCATATATTGAGCCTGTATCACAATATTGTTGTCTGTCTTTTCAGCAGATACAGTAGCTGGAAATTTCCCTGAATCTGATGAGATATTTTTAATTCCTTTTGCAAAAACTATTTTCCATTGTCCCTTCGGCCCAAGGAAATTAAAAACCATCTTCTGGCTGCTGTCCAACGCAGAAAGCCATATAATTGGGTAATTATAATCGTATGGTCCCCAGTTTGTTATACGGATCTCTTTACGCCCAGGATGAGGTGCATTTACCACAGGGATCTGGTTCTTTTTTTTTGATAAGGAAGGCCCGGATTTGGAGACCAGTTTTTTTATTTCAGGTTGGATTGACCTTTTTGCTGAGTCGATCACGGTGGAGGTATCCGTTTTGATTTTCATTGTTACTTCACTGAATACATTTCCATTTAGTATGATATTATCTGTGAGCATTGCATTAATGCCAATCCGATTTTTAGTAAAACTGTTACCGGTTATTTTGTACTGCCTGCTCCTGGTGTCTCTTTTCTGCGCATAACCCCAATCAGTGGGCTGCATTTTTCTTGCCCAAAGTTTGACAGCCGTTTTATCTGAGGTGAAACTATTTTTTTCAATTGAATTTTCCTGACCGTGTTCAATGGCAATGCCCGAATTATTTTCTTTAAACACGTTTCCACTTATGATGGTATTAAAGCTGTAGCCACCCCATATGCCATTATCACATTCCTTTATTAAATTAGCTTCAATAATATTCCTGCTGAATGTTACTTCAATTCCATTTGTAGGTGCATATGAAAAATCATTCCGGTATATATAATTATCATTGCATCCACCCTCACCCGTATCCATGGTGTGCTGGCCGGCCCATAAAAAGAATCCGTCACCACTGTGGGTGACTGAATTGTATGCAAAAATATTTTCATTGCATTGCTCAAATACCAGGATCCCTGCGCTGTCCTGGCCCCGGTTAAAAATCCCATGGCTGTAACCCCTTACATTAAAATCAAGCTGGTTATTCAGTACCTGGTTCCTGCTGCTCCTGTACATACCGATCCCCAGGCCGGAGTTATAAGAAAAGTTATTATTGCGGATCATCCCGTCATTGCAAGCCGTCATCATCAGTCCACATTGTCCGCCTGTGATGGTATTATTGTGAATGCTGGCCATATTACAATTCCGTAAATAAATCCCGGCTCCATAACGCATCCATTCGTCATTTTCATTATGATGAAAGCTCATCCAGTCACTCACATCTTCCTCTAACCTGGAGCTGTATAATTTTTGACGGTAATTATAGCTGAAATTGCAGTTTTGTATTGTCAATCGTTCACAATCACTGCCCGTGACTGCAATTTTAAAACCATTGATAACTGCATTTTTGAGAATGATGTTCCTGCCTCCCCTGATCAAAATTCCGGTTCCATAAAATTGGTTCGGCCACTCCCTATCGTTAGACCCTTTTAACTGTGCCCCGTTAAAATCAATGGTGATATTATTCCCGGTAATCGTAATTACCTGGCTTAACGAATCGCTGTTGATGCTGTAAACACCCTTTTTAATAATGACCGACGTGGATATCACCATTCCTTTGGTTAATGGTATTTCCTTTGCTTTTGCTGTCACAGGCCAATAAATAAAGGCAAGAATTGAGATCAGGAAAGTCCTCATGTGATTGTATTCTCTAAAGATAGAATAACTATTAGGTTTGAATTCACACCTTAACTATAAAAATTGTGCTTTTACAGCTTTAGTTAACAATTATTTTCTTACCTTTGCCGTCCGAAAAAAGATCATTATGGCTAGAGTATGTCAGGTAACAGGGAAGAGGCCGGTTTCAGGGAATACCGTATCTCACTCAAACATTAAAACAAGAAGAAGATTTTTACCCAATCTCCAGACCAAACGCTACTTTTTAGCAGAAGAAGACAAATGGATCACACTCAAGCTTTCTACAGAGGCCATCCGTACCATCAATAAAAACGGGCTGAACAGTGTGGTGAAAGAGATGAGGGCAAATGGCGCAAAGATCTGAGTAATCAAAGAATAAAAAATTTTGTATGGCAAAGAAAGGAAACAGGGTTCAGGTAATTTTGGAATGTACAGAGCACAAAACGTCGGGAATGGCGGGTACAAGCAGGTACATCACCAATAAGAATAAAAAGAATACACCTGAACGTCTTGAATTAAAAAAATTCAACCCAATTTTAAAAAAGGTTACTGTTCATAAAGAAATTAAATAAATTATTTCGGATATAACAACTGATTTTACTTCAGGCGTCCCGGGATAATTTTAAAATTACAGATCATGGCAAAAGCAGCTAAAACAGCAATAAAAACAAAAGATCAAAAAGCGGCGGCAGAGGCAAAAAACTGGACGAAAGTTGTACGCACTGTTCGCAGTCCTAAAACCGGTTC
>JBDUCQ010000134.1:0-7510 GCA_040003385.1 Ginsengibacter sp.
CAAACACTCGGAATTCCGGGCTCAGTGATTTTCTCCAAGAAAGTAAACGATGAATTGAAAAATAAATCAATCTTTCACACCGTATCACTGGGTGATTTCAATTTTAAAAATGTAAACGAGCCGATTGAAGTTTTTGCATTGTCCAACCGCGGCTTTCCTGTTCCTAAAAGAAATGAAATAGAAGGTAGATTTAAAAAGAAAAGTACCGTTGTTCCCGCCTTGATCGCCGGAAGTATTGTTTTGCTGATCGCAGCAACTACTTTATTTTATAAAAAGTTTGATCCTTATACAAAAAAGAGCAGTCATGAAAAAACGATCGCTGTTTTACCCTTTATCAACATGAGTAATGATAAAGACAATGAGTATTTCACTGACGGCATTAGTTCAGAAATTACCAACCAATTGTCTAAAATAAATTCTTTAGAAGTCAGGGCATGGAGTTCTTCTGTCCAATTTAAAAATTCGAGTAAAAGCCTGAATGAAAAAGCTGAAATTTTAAATGTAACGTCAATTCTCAGCGGCAGCATCCAAAAAGCGGGCAACCGTATACACATACAGGCAGAGCTTACGAATGTGGACAACAACAAACGGATCTGGGGCGAAGAATATGACAGGGAATGGGGAGATATTTTTACAATTCAAAGCGAATTGGCCCAGCAGATTGCACTTGAATTGAATGCCGGTTTGACCAAAGATGAAAAAAAACAACTTGAACTGAAACCTACTGATCATCCGCAGGCATATGCATATTACTTACAAGGGATACAATTACATGAACGTTTTCGGCAAACTTTTGGCCAGGAATTTTTTGATAACAGCAAACTAAAATTTGAAAAGGCGATTGAAATTGATTCAAACTATGCGCTTGCACATGCCGGCCTTGCAAATTTGTACAACAGCTATACTGATTTCACCAAACGTGATTCGATGGTCATGCAACTTAGAATGATGGAGATAGAAAAAGCTTATTCATTGGCACCTGACCTTGATTTCGTCAATTCAATCCGAGGCGCTATTTTCCGGGTGAATGGCAATCTTGAAGAATCATACAAAAGTTTCCGCAAAGCTTATATGATCAATCCCAACAATGCCTCAACCTTATTTGAATTTGGATTGCTATACAGTGATTTGGGATTGGTGGATCAACGAATCGATCTTTTAAAAAAGGCAGTCCAGCTTGACCCCTTAAATGCCTCGTATTTCGGCTTTCTTGGAGGTGCAGAAGTTCATATCAACAGGCTCGATGAAGGTCTCCGGAATTTACAAACTGCTTATCGTTTGGAGCCAACTATGTTTTATGTAGTGGACCGGATAGCATATGTTTATGCATTGCAAAATAATCTTACCACATCTGAAACCTGGCTGAAAAAATTTTTGACGTTGCTCCCCCCAGACAAAGCAATATCATTTTATGAAGGCTATGGCCAGTATGCCGCATATTGTTTTGCGAAACTCGGGAATAAAAACAAAGCCCTTGAAATATCAGCATCATCTCCCCGTGTATTCCTTGCTTTAGGTATGAAGGAAGAAGCACTCAAAATTTTTATGGATGATGAAGCGTCTTCGCAGCCATCTTCCAGTGATTATTTATTCATCCAAACACATTTAAACCATAAGGATTTCGATATCATAAGAAATGACCCACGATTTTTACAATTGATGGAGAAAAAAAGGCTGCAGTATGAATTGGTCAAGAACCGGTTTTACCAAGTTTCGGATGGTTGAAAATCCAGAACTCTTGAGTAATTTATTATCAGATTCATTTCAACTTCGGTTTGGCTTTACGGGTTCTTTTCACTGCAGAAACGGATTTTGTAATGGTCAACCCTTTTAAAATTTGCTTTTTATCTTTCACTTTTTTTAATGAATTTGTGTAGGCTTCCCTGGTAAGTTTTTTTATGTATTTCATCGGAAATCCCTCTTTGCTGGTTACCAGGATGTACCTGTATTGGTTTCCCTTGCCGATCAACAATTTTTCAGGATCTGTAAGTTCAGACCCATAATAAAACCCAAAATGGATATTGTTGCTCGTTCTACCCACTGCAATCGAACAAAAAGTATGAGAGACCCTATCCGTAGGCGACCATCCGAAGGCAAGTGCATTATAGTTGTCGTATATCAGCTCATTCGTTTGCGGGTATAGTTCCCACACAAAATCTCTCAACCACAATACCAGATTTATGATGCCTGCATCAAAAGGTTCCAGGAATTTAAGCAGGTCTTTTTTTTCGTCACGTGACATCAGTTCAAAATTTTTTTTCAACAATTTTTCATTATAGCACTGTTTCAGCACATAAGAAACCTGGAATAAATGTGTTTTCTCTAATCAATACACAAGCCATTTACATCAGTTGTAATCAATTTTTTATTCGGTTTCAATAATATTCCCTGTTTCTGCCAAACCGGATTTTAATTTTCTTTTTATCCCACCTTCCAACGAATTAATATTGGAGAAATAGGATGGTATGCCCTCGGCAGTATGCGAAATGGAAGTTCTCATTTCAAAATGTAAATGCGGAAAAAAAGAACTGCCTGAAACACCAATACTTGCAATTTCCTGCTGCTGTTTTACCATCTGCCCGCGCTTAACATGGCAACTGTTGTGTTTGAGGTGGCCGTATACACTTACGGAATTGTCTGCATGTTCAATGGCGATGCAATTTCCATACAATTCAAGTGGATTGGCCGTCATTCCTGGTATGTCAAAGGTCTTGTCATCTTCATGCGTATCCGACACATAAATAACTTTCCCGTCTCCTACTGCAAAAACAGGTTTTCCCCATCCAAAATAATCTTTATCACTTCCTTGATGCGTAAACTGGTTATTGTTGATATCAACCAGTACAAAATCATACGCATACCGCATAAAATTTGAATGAAATCCAAGGTTCTTGATCGGCGCAAATTCATAATCAAACCGGCGATGATGTGCGTACAGGTCATGTCCATCGTAGATGAGCACTTTTCCTTTGAGTGGAAATCTATATCCGGGTTTTTGGAGATATAAAGCAGGTGAAACCTGGTTGTTTATTTTTACTTCATTGTCCTTATTGTCTTTAAAAGTCCATTCATACACCAGCTTTACAAGGGGAAAGGCTTTGCTAAACTCAGGAAAAGGATTAAAAATAAGTTCGGTTGATTGCCCCTTAATTATCCTGTTTGGAATCAGATTAATACTGGGGGCGGTTCCATTGTTGTCTATGAAACGTGTATAGATTAGCCTATTGTTTTTATCAAATACCAAGATTGCCAGCTTTGAAAGCGACAAAGAATCGTTGGTTAAGTTGCTGACTACAAAATCAAAGTTGATATACCGGTGATCTTCTCCTTGTTCAATCCATATTTTTGCAGGCCTTGCATCAATGGAAATTTTTTGCTGTCCAATACCATCAAAAAAGAGAAAAAAAATAAAACCACTTGAAATTAATTTTTTCATATGTAAAGTGACTTGTGAAGATCTGAACAAGGACAAAATATTTTTACTTTCAGCCATAATAATTTAAATTGAGAATATCCACCATCCACATTTTCCGCAAGCCATTCAAATTTTCAAGTAAGAAGCTGAATGTCATTGATCCTTAAATATAGTTTTTACCTTTTTCTTTCAGCAACAATAATTTTTGCCTCGTGCCAAAAAGAATTGTCATGCGAGGATTGCAGGGAAAAAAATAGGCCACCTGTGGCTAACGCAGGCGCTGATATTGTCATAGTATTTCCAAAAGACAGTGCGGTCCTTGATGGCAGTTCTTCAAAAGATCCCGACGGAAAGATCGTGAGCAATCACTGGGCAAAAATATCGGGGGGTGTATTTGCTATATCAAAAAATGATTCACAAAAAACGGTAGTGGACCGCTTGCTGGTGGGCATTTATGCGTTTGAACTTACCGTAACAGACGATGGCGGATTGTCTGCAAAGGATACTGTGCAGGTTACAGTCAATGATCCTGCAATACCGAACCGCGCACCCATTGCCAGGGCTGGCCCCGACCAGTCGATCACTTCTCCCGAAAATACTGTAAACCTGGATGGTGGCAGTTCCACAGATCCTGATAACAACATCACCTTATATGAATGGCAAAAATTATCAGGACCAGCCTCTTACAACATTTCCAATTCAGCTGCGGTGCAAGTTCATATCATTGACCTGGTGCCGGGGACATACGAGTTCGAGTTGAAGGTTACAGATGCGGAAGGGTTAAGCTCAAGAGATACCGTGGTGGTGGTAGTATATGCATTACAAACAGGGTGCATGAAACTTGTGCCGTTCGGTGCCCTTTCAATTCCACGGGATTTTGTATGTGCCGCGACGGCTGGAAACAAGGTCGTATTTGCAGGTGGAAATGCTGCGACTGGTATCTCATCAAGAGTAGACATTTATGATATTATCACACAAAGCTGGTCAACGGCTGAACTGAGCATCCCGCGGTCATACCTGGTAGCTGCCACACTTGGGAGCAAAATATTTTTCACAGACAATTCAAGGCTGGTTGATATTTATGACGCCGGTACCAATAAGTGGTCAACTACCTCATTGAATGTTGGCCGAAACGGTATTTCTTCCGGAGCTGCAGGCAACAAAGTCGTCTTCGCAGGTGGAATTTTATTTTCTGGTAAAGATGTTGACATTTATGATGACAACACCAATACGATCTCTACCTACTCATTAAGTACACCAAGATCAGACATCTCAACGGCTGTTGCAGGTAAGAAAATTTATTTCTCAGGAGGAGTAAACCCCGACGGCCAAAGCTTCTCAAATACAGTAAATGTATTCGATGCATCAAACAACAGCTGGTCAGAAATCACCATGCTACAGCCCCGGTGGAAGCACGCTTCCATTGCAGCAGACAATAAAATATTCTGGGCAGGAGGACATTCGGCCGTTAGTGCCAACGGTGATGCTATTTCTAACCCGAGTGTTGAAGTATACGATATCAACAGTAATAAAAGTTCAAACCATCCCCTTGACCATACTCCTTACTTTGCAGGAATTGTAGAAAACAAAATTATATTTTTGGCGCCCTTCCTGGCCAAATCCTTCCCCATAGATATTTACGATATCAACAGTAAAACCTGGTCAGTTTGTTATGTAGCCAATGAAATTTGGAGAGAAAGCGGATGGAGCCGGAGTATTGTTGCAGCGGGAAATAAAATTTATATAGTTGGGTGGGATGCGGGTGATCCAATCTCCGGGCGTTTGTGGACATTGACTTTTTAGTCAATATTCAGTTCAATTAGGTGACTTACTCGTAAAAAGCAACCTGGCCTGTTTCGATATCATGAAGTCCTCCCACAATTTTTATCTGCTCCTGTTGTTCCATGTCATTAAGAATCAAACTTTGCTCACGGATTTTTGAAACTGTAATGAATACATTATTCTTTGTAACATTTTGTTTGAAGTTTTCATTATCACCATCCCTTTTTGAAGTAGTTTCTTTTTCCTGTTCTATGGCTGGTTTAATCTTTTTCAACAAGGTAGTTAGATGACCAAGAACAATGTTGTTACACGCACCCTCGATGGCACCACATTTTGTATGTCCCAGTACAACGATCAGTTTGGAGCCCGCAATTTTGCAGGCAAGTTCCATACTACCTAAAATATCATCGTTGAGGATATTTCCGGCAATACGTATGCTTAAAATATCCCCCAGGCCCTGGTCGAAGATCAATTCCGCGGAAGTCCGCGAGTCTATACAACTTAAAATACAGGCAAAAGGAAATTGCCCTGAGGATGTTTCATTCACCTGTTGAAGAAGGTTCCGGTGGGTTTTGATGTTGTTGACAAATCTTTCGTTTCCTTCCTTTAATATATCCAGAGCCAGTTCGGGGGTTAAACGATCCTGGGTTTCTTTTGTATAATTTCTCATTCAATGTAATAATTCGTGTTACTTTGATTCAAAGAAGCAGCTTAATCCGAGAATCCCTTCCTGTGCAAAAAGCTTTTATCAATTTTTTATACTTCTAATACATGATCCTGTATAAGCATGATCAGTTGACTAATATATGAAGTTTTTTTGAGGCATGCGGAAGGCTTCAATTTTTAGTGATGACAGTTGGTTTTCGATTAGCAGAACATTAATTGCAATACAAAATAGCCACGGATTTCTTGAATTGTTACACTTTTTGTTGTTATGGCGTACTCTTAACAATCTAAAAGCAAATATGACAACTGGCGGGACCGCACTTTTCCTAAGGTTGTATTATAAATGTTATTCTTCTTACACCTGGGTTAAAGTTCATATTTCATTAAAATTGATTTGAGCTCTTCTTCGTGTCAGTTCCAGCACTACCTCAATACGTCCACTGCTAGTTCCAAACCTTCGCCGCTTAGCACACGCCGGGGTCCGGGGCGAAGCGTCCGATCTGTAAGCATTGGCAACTCGATGCCATTGAATACAGAGGCAATGGTTTTATAAGGGACCATACTGCGTTCCTCGTCTGTCTGCTGTACGTCGCATGATCCGGTCACCACTCCGATAAAGGAAAGGGTAAACCCAGGGTAATTATCGATGAATTTGATATATGCCCCGCGCCCATCGGTGTGAATTTCCAATTCAACTGGAATGGAGCCAAAGCCACACACAGTGATGCTGCAGAATTTGTCTTCGCCGTTTGGGAGCCGCATTACGCTGCATATATCCATATCTATATCCAGTTGCAAAATACCAGTATATCGAACATCATCTTTAGGTTCCACCTTCTCATCGCCAACAAGCAGGCCGCTGAGTACGACGTGGCCGTTTGTGCGGACAGGGCAGTCATCCGTTTTGCTGCCGTAAAGTGACGTATATCCGGTGGCACTGAATTGAACTTCGTGTGCTGTGCCACTGAGTCCTTTGGAAAGTTCACTTAGAATGTCACTAATGATGTTTACAATGCCAAAGCTTTTGAGTGGAGTTGCACCTGATACATTGGTAAGAATGATTTGAAATGTCACGTTGGGGTCGAAGTAACGGAAAAGAAAAGAACCAAAAACACTGGTGCCGCCAACGCCTTTCCCGCTTCTTGTCTTGCCGGCCCCATTTCCGATGATACTAACAGTGATTCTCTTCATAATTTCACCCGGCGCAAAAGTTACCGAGCCGCTTGTTGCGACATAGTCGATACCTGCTGATGCATTCCCGTCTTTTGTGCTGTAGGTAACCGTAACGGGGCTCGTTGTTTTTTGTGAAAGAATAATCATGACTTCAACGGGTTTCATACCCTTGTTGCCTCGTACCACCCGCATGTCGCCAATACTTACATCAGGTAACGCTACACCGATGCCAATGCTGCTCTTTGGCCCACTCAATTTATTTTCCAGTGCAGCGGCCCATTTTCTATTTTTATCAGTGCCGGAAATAAAAAGAACTGCAATCAGCAGCAGAGAAATGGATTTATAATTTTTCATAGCAATAATTTTTTATTTATCAATCATCGCCTGCAATTTTTCCACCTCGAAATTTTCTTCAAACTGCTTCCTGAGATTTTTGTCTGGTTTCGAATCTCCCCATTGCCAGTATAAAACAAT
>JBDUCQ010000031.1:0-24602 GCA_040003385.1 Ginsengibacter sp.
GGGTCTAATCTCGGGTCAGACTTCATGTGAAGGTGAATAAGCCAAACAGAATGACTCTCCACGGCTTTTTCAAGAAATTCCAGGCCGGTTTCCAGTTCATTCAATCCTATATGTGCACATGCAATTGTATAAGGCGAAACATACAAAGAAGAAGGTACATTTACCAGTTCTGCCAGCAAAGCCTGCGCCTCACCAACTTTTCCTGATTTTGCAAGAGCATGTATGAGTGCCCCTTTTATAATTGTATGACCCTTTGAAACTTCCAGCGCTTTATTAAAACAATCCAATGCATCATTGAATTGATTCATTTGTTCATATGAAAGTCCCTTAATAAATAAAGCAACAGCAAATGCCGGATCGATGTCAAGGACAGTCGCACATTTTTCAATGGCCTGCTGATAATTTTTTTGAATAAAATAAATAAGTGCCACATCCGTATTTATGATCAGGGAAATCGGTTCATGGTTCACTGCCAGCATCATACTTTTCAGCGCATCCTCCTCATGGCCGAAGAGTACAGACAGCAGCGCATTCCTTTGAAGAGCCGTTGCATAATTTGGGTTGAGCTTTAGTGCCTGGTGGTACGACTTCCGTGCGTGCTCCCATTTCCAGTCGTATAAAAGCTCAACATGGCCAATGGCTTCATATGCTTCAGCCAGGGATGGATCTATCATTGCGGCTTTACGGGCAATAGAGCGTGCTTTCAAAATTGAATCTTCGGGCGATAAAATATGGTATGCACACAATAATGAATAGCTGTCTGATAAAGCTGCATAGGCCAGGGCATACTCTGTATCTTCCCTGATGGCCTCTTCATAATATTCTATACTTTTCTTTAATCCTTCAGCAGTTCGTTTGCTCCAATGAAAGCGTCCTTTTAAAAAAAGGTTATAAGCCTCAATATTTCTTGTCGGTATCTTAGCCAGCGATAATTTTTCAGACTTGATCAATTCTACCATCAGCTGGTCAACGATCGCTTTTGAAATTTCATCCTGCACTTCAAAAATGTCTACCAGCTCACGGTCAAATTTTTGCGACCAAAGATGGAAGCCGTTCGATACCTCGATCAATTGTGCAGTGATGCGTATCCTGCTTCCCGATTTGCGTACACTTCCTTCCAGGATGTTAGAAACGCCCAGCTTTTCACCTATTGTTCGCAGGTCATCGTTTTTGCCCTTAAACGAAAATGCGGATGTACGGCCTGCTACCCTCAGTTCTGGCAATTGTACAAGTGTGTTGATGATCTCTTCTGATATCCCGTCACTGAAATATTCCTGTTCTATGTCGTTGCTCATATTAACGAATGGCAGCACTGCAATTGATTTTTCAGGCGCTTTTTTTACCGCCTTTTCAGCAACAGGAAAGATATATTCTTCTGCGTGAGTGCCGGTTTCATATATAAGCTGGTAAATTTTTACCGGATGTTTTACGTTCTTCAGAACTTCTTCCTTTACAAATTCTGTCCTCATTTCTTTCCTGTTCTCAATATTCCTGAAAACCGTTTCTGAAATGTAGATCCCACTGATGGGAGCCAGCGCCTGGAGCCTTGAAGCAATATTGACTCCATCTCCAAATACATCATTGTCCTCAAATACTACTTCCCCCAGGTGAATGCCAATACGCAGTTTGAGATCCACATGATTGGCGCATGCCTGTTGTATTTTAATTGCACATCCTACCGCATCGGTTACGGTTTGAAAGCTTGCCAATACCCCGTCTCCCAATTCCTTTATCCATTTTCCATTGAACTTTTCGATCAGAGGTTTTTGCAGGCTGCGGTTTTTCCTGAGAATTTCAAATGCCTGCTTTTCATCCTCACCCATCAACGCGGTATAGCCGACGATGTCGGTAAACATGATTGCAGCTAATTGTCGGGTTTGTGCCATGTATAAAAAAGTGACTTAAAGTTAATCATATGTCTCAAATGAAATATGATTAGTTGTTTAAGTAAGTGGTAGGTTCTTTAAGCATCGTCAACCAGTGGCTGTCCAAAACAAAAGGTTTGACCTTATAATCTTAAAATATCATGTAAATCAATGATGGTGGTACAGTTGGTGCAAATGCTCCAGTGAATCTATCACATGATGATCATGTAAACTGTGGATATCAGGATGATAAATATTATAATCCGCATGATGGTTGTTTGGCACTTCTACCAATGAATCATGGAAATGGTCAGGATAAGCTGGATGAAAATGATGGGAATGATCAATAGAAGGATCATAAGGTACCCATGCATGAGTGTGATCGTTGTGAGGCTGATTATTGGCCTCGTTATAGCTGTTATGATGGTGCCAAAAAATTGAATCGTGCTCATCATAGAGGTTATCCAAATGGTGGATTTGATCAGAGGTAACTGCATGTTCCAGTTGAGTGGATACGCCCATTAAAATATTTGTTTCATTAATCATACCCGACACAGCAGCAGCATCAGAAGCATCCAGGTTGCCAGCTGTATCAGTTGTTTTGGAACATGAAATAATAAAGAAACATGTAATGTAAAAAATGGAAGTTTTCATAGTAGGTCGTTGTTTCTAAATATAATGTATAAAATTTGATTTTAGAAGAATCTGACCGGTTTTTATGGTGCAATAATTTTAGAAGTATGTGTCCACAATTTTATACCATCCTAAATAAGTTAAGGTGGAACAAGTGGTAAATTTGTTGATCTAAATTATTTTATCATGCGAAAGGCTTTCATCATAATTTTTGCGCATTATTTATTTTCCTCCTGTTCCGAAAACCAGGTTCATGGCTTTGGTGATTCTATTATTGCAAAAGGGCAGATGCCGGACATCACCAAAGATGCCGATGGAAATTTGCACTTGGTGTATGGTATAGATGATAGCGTGATGTATTGCATTTCCACCAACGAGGGGAAATCATTTTCTTTACCATCTCTGATTGGTGTAATACCTCATTTAGCAGCTTCTCATACGCGCGGGCCTCAAATAGCGTCAACTAATAAAGGGGTTTTAGTAATAGCCTGCAATTCTTACGGAGATATATTTTCCTATAATAAAATAGGTGCTGATTGGCGAAAAGGAGTTAAAATAAATGATATGGATACAACAGCCAAGGAGAACTTAATCGCCCTAAGCGCGAATGGCACAATTGCATTTGCAGTATGGCTTGATTTGAGAGACAACAAGAAAAAAAAATATTTGGCGCCCGGTCAACCGACGGAGGTCTCAGCTGGTCCAAAAACAGTTTGATCTATACTTCACCCGATAGTACAGTTTGTGAATGTTGTAAACCGTCGGTAGCAGTTAAAGGACAAAATATAGTGGTCATGTTCCGTAATTGGTTAAATGGTAGCAGGGATATGTATATTAGCTCCTCTGTTGACGGTGGAAACACTTTTGGCAACACTAAAAAATTAGGTAGCGGTACCTGGAAACTAAACGGTTGCCCAATGGACGGTGGCGGCTTAACAATAAATGCGAGGGGAACAATTGAAACCGTTTGGCGAAGGCAAAATAAAATATTTACTTCAACTTCAATAGGTGGTGAACATGAAATTGGGGAGGGCCGTGATTGTACCATAACACAAGTAAATGATATTAAGATATATGGCTGGGTAGAAAAAGGGTATGTCGTGATCACGAGAGCAGGTGGAGAAAAGAAAAAGCTTGGTAAGGGTAACCAACTTGTTATGACAGCCCTGGATAAGGATCATTTGATTTGTGTTTGGGAAAATGAAAACCAAATCCATGCTTCAACTATCGAATTGTAAGGAGCTTCTAAATTATTTACTGTACTTATAATTATATAAAGCAATTACAGCGATTATGGGTAATTTTAAATAAAAGATGACACACACTTATTAAATCAGCGGAATGACTTGCGGGGGCTGCGTATCAAAAGCAAAAAAAATGAATTACTCAAACTAGGAGACATATCAGAAGCAGATGTTCAATTGATGGCCCCCCAGGCAAGAATAAGGTGCAGAAACACATCCCATTAAACTTGCTGCAGGATGCATTAACTTAAGCCGGTAAATTCACAATTACGGAAACTGCCACCCTGAAATAAAAATGAGTAAGCCAGGCAATTGTCCGAAATGCGGAATGAATCTGGTGAAGAGAGTAACAAAAAATGTTCCGGCCAAAAGTGCCGCTGTAAAAGAACCTGTTTGGACAACGTAGCAATAAAAATGACCGCAGAACCGTAGTTGCAGGAATAGCTTACACCCTGCCAATGCTTGTGATCGCAGATGGCCGAATAGATGGAGATGGGAAATATCGTTTCCAGCTAAGCAGGGAAGATATTCCTGTTGCACCCAGGATCAGGTTTAACTGGATGATAAACACAGACAAAGAATATTCAGCAGGCTTCCGTTATATCCTTACAAAATACTTTTCACTTTCATCCCATTATGACAGCGACATGGGATTTGGTGCCGGGATAACAATTACCTATTAAATAGTATTAAATAGTATAATTTATTTTTCATCAAATAAAAAAAATAAAATGAAAACAATGATTATGGCTTTGGCCATTGTAATGGCGGGAACAACAGTTTTTGCCCAGTCAAAAGAAAGTGTGAAACATGGCCATCACCATGGAGTTGCAGCAAAAAAATATACCTGCCCCATGCATCCTGAGGTGGTTATGAACAAACCAGGGAAATGCCCTAAATGCGGTATGAAACTGGTGGCTATGAAATCAAAAAAAAATTCTAAAAAAATGGGCGACATGAAAATGTAAAATGTCAGAAGTAGTTTTTCTTAACGATTAAATTTTAAAAAATGGGCCACGAACATCATCCTCAATTAATTACTGCATTGAATCATTGTGCAGTTGAATGCAATCACTGTGCAACCGCCTGTTTGGATGAACAGGATGTAAAAATGCTGGCAACATGTATTAGGCTGGACATTGACTGTGCGGATATTTGCAACCTTACTGCCTCACTCCTGGCAAGGGGTTCTGAACATGGGAACCATCTTAAAAAAGAATGTGCAGAGGTTTGTGATGCCTGTGCGCAGGAATGTGAGAAGCACGCAAAAATGGGAATGGAACATTGCAGGGTATGCGCGGAAGCGTGCAGATCGTGTGCTGAGATGTGTCGAAAGAATCAAACAATTTAGTGAATAGGTAAAAAATTAACAGCAACGGTAGAAGAATACCGCTGCAGGATAAACTATTAATTTATCCAGGATAAGGTATATATAGGTGATCAATGGCACTATGTTCTTCAAAAAGCATGGCTTCATTATTCCATTAATCTCATTTATTGATTATTCTTGTATTTAGAAAACCGAACTTCCTGCATGGCGACCAAGGCAAAACATGATCCACATAGAATTGGATTCCTGAACTTACTCATAATGAGTCTTTCGATATACGTACTTGCAGCCTTGCTCGTCGACACCTTTTTTACCTTGCCTGTTGAAATTCAGCACATTCTAAAAATTGTAGATGATTTTATCTGCTTTATTTTTTTGTATGACTTTGCTTATAGATTTTACCACGCAGAAAATAAATTAAAATTTATGCGGTGGGGCTGGATAGATTTGATTTCCAGCATTCCAACTTTGGAAGCTTTGAGGCCCGGGCGGGCTTTGCGGCTTATCAGGCTCTTCAGGGTTTTAAGGGCCTTCCGATCAACAAGGCACCTGGTAAGCCATATATTTGAAAGAAGAACACATGGCGCATTTTCAGCGGCTTCGATCATTGCTTTACTGATGATCATTTTTTCTTCAGTAGCAATACTCCAGGTAGAACATGCTCCGGACAGCAATATCAAAACAGCTGAGGATGCATTGTGGTGGGCATTTACAACCATCACTTCAGTCGGGTATGGTGACAAGTATCCCGTTACTACGGAAGGCAGGGTGATTGCAGCATTCCTTATGGTTTCGGGAGTTATGCTCATTGGCACTTTCACCGGCTTTGTAGCTTCATGGTTCCTTGGAGGCAAGAAAAATGAGGAGGTTTCAAAACCCAACGATCACAACAATGCGTGATACAACACTTCAACCGGGTGGAATGACTTTTTGCCAGTTCCGTCTTTTATCTGGTGACGGCAGCTGGTGCCGGGAGCTGCAATGATCACATCATGTGCTTGTTTTCGCACCTGGGGAAATAAAACCAGTTCACCAATTTTTACCGACAACTCGTAATGCTCTTTTTCATATCCGAATGATCCCGCCATTCCGCAGCAACCCGAAGCAATGGTTTCAACAGAATAATTTTCGGGCAAGGACATCATTTTCACCGAGGAGGAAACTGATGACAATGCTTTCTGATGGCAATGACCATGCAGGATGACCGATCGTTTTTCTTTGGTGAACAGATCTTTGCTGATCGATCCGTTGTCTATATTATTTGCAATGAACTCGTCAATCGTAAAAACATTTTTTGAAAGTTCACGGGCCGCACCGAGGTTGGCATCATCAGCCAGGTCAATATATTCATCACGAAATGTGAGAATGGCGCTTGGTTCAACCCCTATCAATGGAATTGCTTCACTCACCAATGAGCCCAGCAATTCAATATTTTTATTCGCTATTTTTTTAGCTTCCCGGATAAGACCTTTAGACAACCAGGCACGCCCGCTTTCTGTATGTTTGGGGATGACGACATCATAACCCAGCTTTTCTAATAACAAGATGGCTTTGATACCTGTTTCGGTATCGTTGTAATTGGTAAATTCATCGCAAAAGAGGTACACTCTGCGGTAAGGTTGTTGTACTGTGCTATGCAGTTTTCTTTTGTTGTACCAATTCTGCAAAGTTGTTTTATATAAAGTAGGCATCGATCTCTTTTGGGCGAAACCGGCTGCATGTTTTATGGAACGGCTTATCAACGGGTTGGTCATGCAAAAATTATACAATCCCGGAACCCAGGAACCCACCCTCGAAGTCTTTTTAAAATTGGCGATCATTTTTGACCGCATTGGAATTCCATTGGCATCATAATAGTGTTGCAGGAATTCAGCTTTCAATTTCGCCACATCCACGTTTGACGGACACTCAGATTTGCATCCTTTGCAACTCAGGCAGAGATCCATTACTTCATAAATTTCCTGGTGGTCAAATTGGTTCAGCTTGTCAGAATGGGTAAGAAATTCGCGTAAAATATTAGCCCTTGCCCTGGTTGTATCTTTTTCATCTTTTGTCGCCATAAAAGAAGGGCACATGGTACCTCCCGACAAATGAGTTTTGCGACAATCACCGGAACCGTTGCATTGTTCTGCATGTTGCAATACATCCTGATTGTGGTAACGAAAAACGGTATTGAACACTGGTGTTTTAACACCGGGAGTGTACCGCAGCATGGTATTCATCGGGGGTGTATCCACGATCTTATTCGGATTGAATATATTTTGCGGGTCCCAGGTATATTTAATCAGCTTTAGTAATTCATAATTTTTTTCACCGATCATTTGCCTGATAAATTCCCCTCTCAACCGTCCATCACCGTGCTCTCCGCTTAAAGAGCCATTGTATTTTTTAACCAAAGTAGCGATCTCTGCTGCGATAATTCTGAAGAGATGATTTCCTTCCGGAGTTTTGAGATTAATGATGGGTCGGAGGTGAAGTTCACCGGATCCTGCATGTGCATAGTGTACTGCATGCAACTCATATTTTTTCAATATCCCGTTAAATTCGGTAATGTATGAAGGCAGATCGGCTGCGTCTACGGCCGTATCTTCAATGACAGGCACTGCTTTTTCATCACCGGGTAAATTTCCTAAAAGACCCAAACCCGCCTTTCGCAACGTCCATATTTTTTTGGTGTCATTCCCAAACAGCAATGGGAAATGGTATCCCAATCCTGCAGCCTGCATTTCATTCCCGCAGTCGTTTGCCTTTGCAACAATTTCATCACGGTTGACTGCCGCAAATTCAATCACAAGGATGGCAGCGGGATCGCCTTTTACAAAAAAGCGGTTTTTACTTTGTTCAATATTGTCCTTTGTGCATTCCAGTATATAATGATCGATGAGCTCGCTGGCGCTGGGCTTGTATTTAAGTGCTATCAAATTCGCCCTCAAAGATTCATCGATAGAATTAAAGTGTACACATAGTAAACCGGTTTCCCTGGGAGGCAATGGCACTACATTTAATTTCATTTCGGTAATAAAGGCCAATGTGCCTTCCGACCCGGCGATCAGCTTGCAGAAATTAAAATTCTCGCCCCCCGCAGTAAATGGGGCAGCATTCAATAATATATCTATTGCATAGCCCGTGTTTCTTCTTTCGACGGTTTTTTTTGGGAATTCCTTTCTTATTTCTACCTGGTTTTGATAATTGCTTAATTCCTGTCGTACGGTTTTATAAATATTTGCTTCAAGATCATGGCCCTCACATTTTTTATGAAAATCTTCTGTGTCAAGTTCTTTAAATATGGTTTCGCTGCCATCGCTCAGCAATGCTTTCACTTCCAACAGATGTTCACGCGTGCTTCTGTAAACGATGGAATTAGAACCGCATGAATTATTTCCAACCATTCCCCCCATCATAGCGCGGTTGGCAGTAGAAGTTTCAGGTCCGAAGAACAATCCATGTGGTTTTAAATACAGGTTCAATTCATCGCGGATAACACCGGGTTGAACCCGCACCCAGTTTTCCTCAGTGTTCAGCTCGATGATACTGGTAAAATTTTTCGATACGTCTACAATGATCCCATTTCCCACCACCTGCCCTGCAAGTGAAGTGCCTGCAGTCCTGGGGATCAATGAAGTGTGATTTTCCCTGGCAAAGCCAATCAGTTTTTTTAAGTCGGCCATCGATTTTGGTATCGCAACAGCCAATGGAATTTCCCTGTATGCAGATGCATCCGTGGCATACAGGATTTTCATAGTATCATCAAGGTACAATTCACCCTCTAACTGACCAGATAAGGCTTTCAGCCGTTCATTCATGAATGATTGATTTACGCAATATTTTATTGAAAGTACCTGCAGCTTCCTGTTTTATTTCGGCACCATTTGAGCGAATTTAATTGATGTGCCTGAAAGAAGTGGAAAAGTCTTGTGTAACCGGGATTGGTTATATGTAATGGATTCTCTTATTTATGCTTTTCATCCAAAATTAATCAGGTAGTTTCCGGGACATATACCCGGCAGAGAAAGCAATGCCGTTGCGAAAGTGCAATCAAATAAGGAATTTGAAATAAAAAAGCCGGATCAAATCCGGCCGGTAACTATTTTTTAAGGTTTATCGTTTCTTCAAAAAAAGCTGATGTGGAAGGATCATCTTCCCTGCCATATAATTTTAAAATATGATCGGTTAATGTCTGTATTTTATAATTTCCAATGAGCGTAATTAAAATAGATGTATCACCTACGAGTGCGTATGTAGAAGTATCGGCCGAGCCATCAAAGAAGGTATACACTTTGCCATCAGTTCTGAAATCAACATAATCACTGGCGGTTCCAACGGATGTGATCGTTGTGTCGAAGGTTGGGTCATGCAAATGATCGATTAAATTGTCGACCTGCCATTTGGCCTGGATTTTTTGAAGTGTAGTTTGAGTGGCAGTTTTGTCTTTACTTTTGCTGCAGGATACCATGGTATAGCCAACAATCAATGTGGAAACTATAAACAAAGGCAATTTTTTCATGTTGAGTTTTTTCGGGTTTAAAATTAATTACAATTTAAGGAAAAAAATTAAGTCGGAATGAATCTTAATCCTAGGGTTGATGTAACCGGGTTTAAAACAGGGCTGCTAGTTGAAATCATGAGCATGACACCAAAATAGAATTCCGTGCTGCACGAAGATGGGGAATGGTGATTATTTGTTCAGGTTATATGTTTCTTCAAAATAACCGGCAATAGCCGCATCATCTTCCCTGAAATTTAATTTTAAGGCATGGTCCGTTAAAGACAGTATTTTATAATTGCCCAGCTGTGATATGAATAAAGTGGTATCACCAATTACCGAATAAGTAGATGAATCAGAATATTCAGACAGTGAATAGTATACTTTTCCATTGGCCTTAAAATCTAAATAATCACTGCTGGTACCGGTATACACGGTGGTTGTATCGTAAACGGGGTTGGTACCATGCTCGTGGTAAATATAATTTTCAAGTGTCCACCTGGCCTGAATTTTTTGCTGGGTTGTCACTACAGGAACTGGAACGGATTTATCATTGCTTTTGCTGCATGATTCCATAGAAAAGGTAGCCATAGCCGCCAGGATAATGAACAGGAACTTTTTCATAGTGTGGTTTTCCGGTTAAAAGTTTGAATGCGCTGATCGAAACCGGCAAGGTAGAAGTTAGGGGGACAAAGTTGAAACGAAAAGTACTCCATTTATATTGTGAAGAATTTTATGCAGGGTAATCATGTTGAATTCATTCTGCTGATTTTCAATCAATAAATCATGAATATGCGTTCTCTTTTTTACTTCGCCGAGATATTCACACTAAACTTGCCTCGCCCTGGATAATCTGGATGACCATAGCGATTTTATAAATAATCCAGGAATGATTACCCTGCAAAAAACACCAAAGAGGTGGAAAGGAAAAAATAATTTTTTGGATTCAAATTAAATCTCCCGGGAAACCTATTCACCAGGTTTTTCATCAAGTTTTGCCTTGCCTTTAAAGGTCCAGAAGACAAAAGCTGTATATGTTAATACCAGCGGTACTGCGATGACTGCGATAAGCAACAATGTCTTTAAGGTGGGGATGGAGGATGCAGCATTGTAGATATTGATGTTGTGAACCGTGTTGATAGAAGAAATAAGCAGGTTGGGATATAAAGCCAATGCAACCAAAGAAAACATGGAGGCAATGGTAGTGCATGAAAAGAAAAAAGCCCATCCGTATTTCCTTTTGGCCACCAGCCTTGTAATGTTTGCTATGCTGAGTATAGTAATCACAGGTAATACAAATAGTACAGGGTGCTTTCGGAAACGGGTTGCAATGGACGGAATAAAAATAATTGTTGCAATGGCCTGTAAAAGAAAAGTGACGATAAAAAAAATAATAAACCTGCGTATGATTATCGTGAGCTTCGTAAATAAACGCCCTTCTGTTTTTAAAGACAGGTATACTGCTCCATGCATCATGAGCAGCGCCAGCGCTGTGATTCCGGTGATCAGCGCATACGGGTTGAATAAATCATAAAAATTACCAGTAAAATCTCCATCCGCATTGAATGAAATACCATACACCACGTTTCCAACAATCAAACCCAGCGTAAATGCTATGCTTCCACTTGAAAATGCGTATACAATATCCCAGGTCTTATGCCACCAGGGCATAATTTCCTTGTTGCGGAATTCAATGGCTACTGTTCTCCAGATCAATCCAACAAACAAAAAAATAAAAGGGATGTACATTGCAGATAGGGAAGTGGCGTAGGCAACCGGGAACCCTGCAAACAATGCACCGCCTCCAATCACCAGCCATACTTCATTGCCATCGAAAACAGGCCCCACGGCATTCATGGCTATCTTTCGGCTTTGTTCTTTTTTTAGAAACAGGTGTAAGGCACCTGCGCCAAGATCGAACCCGTCAAGAATAATGTAAGCGCTGAATACACCTCCAAGGATGAGGAACCACCATGTTTGCAGATCAATGCCCAGCATCTTGTTCATCGGTGTTATTTGAGTAATGGGATATTTCGTTTACTGTCTACGGGCGTTTCAGCATATTTTTCTGATACTGGTCCATGCGTAATAATTTTATTCAGCATATAAATGAACAATAAAAAAAGCATCAGGTAAACGATCGTAAAAAGTATCAGTGAAAATAAAACCTGCGATTGCCTGAGCGAACGTGTTAAACCTTCGCTTGTTTTTAAAAGACCGTATACCAGCCATGGTTGCCTGCCTACCTCGGCACTGTACCATCCCACCTGGTTTGCTACCTGGGGCAACAGCACTGAAAAACAAAATACAATCATCAGCCATCTCTTCTTAAAAATTTTGCCTCGCCACCAGAGAAAGCATCCGTATAGCGTAAGTAAAATCATAATAAAACCGCAGAAGATCATTAAATGATAGGTTTGAAAAACAAATGCAGTTTCATAATTCCCGGGCCGGTCTTCTTTTTTAAATGCGTTCATGCCTGTTACAGGCGCTTTAGAATTTCCATATAGTAAATAGGAAAGGCCGCCGGGAATTTTTATTCCTGATGATGTTTGTTTTTTGGGATCTGTCCTCCCAACGATGTAAAGACCTGCAGGAGAAGAGCTGTCGTAATGCCCCTCGAACGCAGCTAATTTGGCCGGCTGGTACACCGCGATCTTTTTTGCAGATCTGTCGCCCGACCATAATTGAAGCAGTGAAGCAATGGCTGCAACTGCCAAAGCGATCCGGAAACCTTTCTGTGCTAAAACTGTAAACTTATTTTTCAGGACATACCACGCATGGACACTAAGAACCAGGAAACAACCTGCCTGTAATGAACCCAGTAAAACATGGATCAGCCTTGTATTGGAGGATGGATTGAAGACCATGGCCCAAAAATCTGTGATCTCTGCACGGGCATGTATTCCCTGACCTGTAATGTGAAACCCGGCAGGGGTTTGCTGCCACGAGTTGGCCACCACGATCCATACCGCTGAAAAGATAGCGCCGAATGCCACCATGATGGTGGAGAAAAAATGTATCTTGGAATGTACCCTGTTCCAGCCAAAGATCAACACTCCCAAAAATCCGCTTTCCACAGCAAACGCAAAAAGTCCTTCACTCGCCAGGGCGCTGCCAAATACATCTCCCACATACTTCGAGTACACTGCCCAGTTAGTTCCAAATTCGAATTCCATGATAATTCCTGTTACTACGCCGATACCGAAGATGAGTGCAAATATTTTGATCCAGAAGCGGGTCATTATTTCGTAAACCTTATTTCCGGTTTTAAGGTACATGCCTTCCATCAATACCAGCATCACACCAATGCCAATACTGAGTGGGGGATATATATAATGGAATGCAATGGTGAAAGCAAACTGGATGCGGGAGAGGATCTCAACATTCATAATTAAAAATATAAAATGAATATTGAGAATACAAGTAGTTGGGTAACTCAATATTGGCAGGGGAATTAGGTTTAGGAGTTTAGGGTTTAGAAGTTTAGGAGGTTCAGAAGGTTGAGGTCTTCGTATGCAAGTAGTTTAGCAGTTTAGAAAGTTTAGATGTAGAAGATTGGATGAGATGAGAGCTACACCACTTAAACTTCTACAAATTAATCTAAACTCAGGATGATCAGTTATTTTGTTTTAAAAATTTCATTGCTTCTTTAAGAATCAGGTCCTCACCTTTTTTTTGTAGTGTAACGTCTACCAGGATGCGCGGCTTATAATTTTCCCGGGGCGTGCCATTTACATGAAATAATTTTTCTGCTGGTATAGAAAATCCGATCCCGGTATTGGGCATCGAATAAGAATAGACAGCACCATTTAAACCAGCCATTTTTGTGCCGATGACGGTTGCTCTTTTTATCGCATCAAAGCCAATTGTAATGCCCTCAGCAACAGATCCGGTCCAATGATCCGACAAAATAACAAGGGGCTTTGTATAAACATATTTTTTTGGTGATACAATTTCTACCCAGCCGCGTTTTATACCGAATTCCATCTGTTCAGAAGTGAGTTCATGCTTTTGATAAAATTCTTCTTTTGAAATGAACGAGCCGAGGATTGAACGTGCAACTATGGTATTACCACCGCTGGGGGTTTCCCGAAGATCAAGGATAAGCGCCTTTGTATCTTTCAATGAACGCAGAACAGAGTCAAAAAGAAGAATGAGATGGTTGTCTCCTAAATTATTATTGATGCGTATGTATCCAGTATTGCCTTTCAGCCTTTTTGATTCTATTTCATTGCTGTACACAGGGGCTTCAAGCGATGACTTCTCATCTGGAAAAAAGTCGTGTACTTTATTTGAATATCGCATGGTTAACTTTCTTTGATCTATGTGGTTTCCCGCCAGGAGAATGCGCAAGGCATAATTTTTAGCTTCGGGATCAGATTTTTTCAAGCTCTTTGGAAAGAATGGCAGTAGAGCGGTCTCAATTGGAACATCATTGAATGCAGTCACTTCCATCCCGGCCTTAAGGCCGGCATCATCAGCGCCAGAGCCTTTTCTTACTTCAATAATGATCGGCTTATTTTTTAGATATTCAGCCCAAACATCCGTTCCCGAGGGTACTAATTTTTGTGATTCACTGGTGTTTGCGGAAAGTGATGCATGATGGTCGTAAAGCTCATAAAAAAGTTTTTCCAGTAAAAGAATAAAACTTTCTTTTGAATGAATTGTATCTACCACCGGGCTATAATCATTCTTTACTTTGTTCCAGTCGGTTTGTTTTTTATCCCAGTAGCAATAATTCTTATCAATGGTATTGCAGAAATATGTATAATCATCACGGTATTGCTGGCTCGAAATAGTTTGTGCCCCTGCACGCAAGAAGCACAATGCTACAGTAAAAAAGAAAATGATTTTCATTTGAGGATTGTTTTGTGTACCCGGGTAATATTAATTCTTTTCATTTGTTGCCCCACGTCGCTGGATATGACTATACCAGAAATAACCAACCGCCTCTTTAAGCCATACATTCCATCCTGCAAGAACGGGGATCTGCGGGACTAAAGAAGAAATTCCAAAACTTCCTCTCCCGGCAACATAATTGCAGGGAAACGGGATCACTTCAACCCCGGCATTTTTAAAGATCACAGACGCTCTTGGCATATGCATAGCCGAAGTGATCAGTACATAAGGTGGTGCCAGGGATAAAGAATCAAGTATCTGTTTTGAAATCATTGCATTGTCTGCGGTATTGGCAGACCTGTCTTCAATAAAAATAACTGAATCGGGAACACCCATAGTGATCAGCTCACCTTTTACCCACCCTGCCTCATGAAAGTTTTTTTTATCGATCTTACCATTGCCGCCACTTACCAGGATGTGCCGGATTGTACCGAGCTTGTACAATTTTACTGCCTGGATAAACCTGTCGGCAGATGCATTGAAATAGCCGTTGGAATTTTGGTCAGGGCTTGCAAATCCGCCCGGGATGATCCCGCAGCTGTATACATTTCCTGGTGCAATTGTAACAGGTTGAGGCTGCCACTGGTTTGCATATTTGTCTAGGATCCACTCATTGCTGAAGAGCAGGAAAATACACAAAGCAAGGATGCGGCATGTCTTTTTTATTACCAAGCTCCCTGAAAAATATCCGTATCCCAGTAAAAGAATGATCCAGTTGAGTGGGCTCAAGACAAATGATAGAAAAGAAGATGCGGCCTGATGCATTATTGTTTTACAATTAATGTCAATAAAAATAATGAACTTCAGCTAACGCGTGTTTTATAAAATTCTCTTTACTGATTGAGAGAACGATTGATTGTGAATAAAGATGGAAAAATTTGATGTGATTGTGGTGGGCGCCGGGGCTGCCGGGCTTTTGGCAGCAAAAATTTTATCTTCTGCAAAATTAAATGTTTGCTTGATTGAGGGCAGGGACCGGATTGGCGGCCGTGCCCATACCATTGCAAAAAAAGGATTTTCAAAACCCGTTGAAACAGGTGCTGAATTTATTCATGGCAAGCTGCCGGTAACCACACATCTACTGGATGAGGCCGGGATAAAATATTATGAAACTAAGGGGGCGCTTTGGGAGGTTAAAGACAAGTCGCTCGTTAAAAAAATGGGTTTTATCGATCATGCGGACCAGCTTGAAAATAAATTAAATAAATTAGAAGAAGATATTCCTGTTGCTGATTTCATAACGAAATATTTTGATGGTCCAGAATATGTTTACACGAAACATTCACTGCAACAATATATTGAAGGATATGATGCAGGCAACATTCACGATTTCAGCTCGCTGGCATTAAAAGAGGAATGGGAAAATGATGATGGGAAACAATTCAGGATTGAAGGGGGTTATGGTAAGCTGCTTGAACATCTCCTGCAAAAGTGTACCGAAAATGGATGCACCCTGCACCTGTCAACAATTGCTAAAAAGATCAACTGGCAGACCGGCCGTGCCGAAGTGATCACTGCAGGACAGGGGTGTTACTTTGCGGCAAAAGTGATTATTACAGTGCCTCCTTCTTTGCTTGTCAATGATCATCAATTAGCCGGGATCACTTTTTCTCCTCCCTTGCCCGGCATCACAGAAGCTGCCATGAAAATCGGTTATGGAGGTGTAGTAAAGATCGTGGTGGAATTTTCCCATGCTTTCTGGGAAACCGGTGAGGTAAGAAAGGCAGAAAAACTCTACTTTCTTTTTTCCGAAGAGAAAATCCCGGTATGGTGGTCACAATTACCTGATACAACTCCTATGCTCTGTGGTTGGCTTGCCGGTCCCCGTGCAAATGAAATGCATGCAACAAATCAGGAGATACTGGAAATTGCAATAGGTTCACTAACCTCAATTTTTGGAATGAGCAGTTCTTCAATACAAAAAATAATTACCGGAAGCTATGTTCATAACTGGGTAACCGACCCATTTAGCAGGGGTGGCTATTCCTATAATTCCATGACTACAGAAGTCGGTAAAAAAACTTTGCGTACACCCATTGCCGGTACCTTGTATTTCGCGGGGGAGGCATTGGCTGAAAAAACAAATGCTACCGTAGAGTCAGCATTTGAATCAGCTGTAGAAGTAACAGCCAAAATTTTAACCGGGTACATTCCTGCAGTTTAAATCAAAATCATGCAGCTTAGCTCGTAGTGCCTATAATTTCTATTTCTCCTGATGTACTGGTACGTAGGCGTATTGATTCACTGATCCAGCCCCGACCATTGTGATTATTTGAAATCTTCTAACTTCCCGTGTTTAATAAATCTCAGTAGATTTGCCGCACATGATTCAAATTTTGGCGTAGTAAATTTTATACAAATGGAAATGTCATCTTTTAGAGATACTCTATTGTCGAATGAACCCCCGGCTGAACTTGGTCCTTATCTCCAATCACTGTGGTATGATGCAAATGGGAAATGGGAAAAGGCGCATCATGTTATCCAGGAAATAAATGATAAAAATGCTGCATGGATCCATGCCTACCTGCATAGAAAAGAAGGTGATGTCACCAATGCAGATTACTGGTATGAGAGGGCTGGTAAAAAAAGGCCTTCTGTTAGCCTGGAAAAGGAATGGGAATCACTGGTGATTGCATTTGATTAAAGAGATGAAGTTTTAAAGATGCCAGTTTATCTTAATAACAGTACGGTACCTTTTTGATCCTGTTTTTTTCCTGACAGACCTTTCATTTCCAGAATATAAGTATAGGCTCCCACCGCTTGTGGCATTCCTTTATAAGTTCCATCCCATCCTTTTTTAATATCCGTTTCCGAAAATATCTTCTGGCCGTACCGGTTATATATTCTAAGCCGTACAAGCTTATTATTATTTGCCCATGGAACGCGAAGCACGTCATTGAGTTGATCTCCATTGGGAGTAAATGCATTCGGAAAATAAATGGGAAAATCACATTTTTGATACACCTGCACAGTGTCCGTTTTGGTGCCGCACCTGTTTGTAACTTTTACCGGATAAATACCCGGAGCTTTCACAAGATAAGTGGAATCGCTGGTAACCTCGTTGTTCCACAAATACGTTTCATAACCCCCGGTGGCATGAAGTTTAATTGTGGAAGAATCATTCAGACATGTATCAGCCGGAGCTGTTAGATGAGATGGTGACTTGATGACTTGTACATGATAAAATACAACACTGTCACATCCCCTGGTAGTTTTTAAAGTTTGATAATAGCTGCCACTTACATTTACCACCGAACTGTCAGGAAGGGTATATGTTTCACCCTCACAGATTGAAATATTGTGTGGATTCAGCGTATCGATCACATCTTTGCAGCATTCAAACTGGTACTTGCAATAAGTTTCCATGGTAATGGGAACAGGTTTCTGTACAATATCGAAGCCTCCGTACCTGAAGTCCATGTCAAAAGAAACATCTGCATACTGGACCCTGTTTACCGGCCATGCCCAAACCTGATCATCTGCGACTATTTTAACGGCTGGCAGCTCTGCACATGTAGTACCTCCAATGGAATTTGTAATGATGAGCTCAAAGCTATGAAGTGATGGATCAGCCTGGAATATAGAATACCCGGCATTATTTTTCTTTTGTAAAAAAATCCCCTCTGAGTTTTTGGTGTTCACCGGGTTTGAGTATGCCTTTGTCCATTCTACCTTTCCCTTGTTGTCTATAGCAAATAATACCAGTTGCTGGTTTGTTGAATCTTTCACCAGAAGAACCTGCTCTCCCGGGGTAGCAGTTTGCCAGGTATTCTGCAAAGTGCACGAATTATTTTCAAGGGCATAAGTGATTACACCTGTATAAATTCCAAGATTATCCGTAATAAAGTTTACAGCACGTTTAGTAAAAATTGTTTGATCATAAAATACGAGTGATTTGTCAGCGAGCCAGTATGCATCCGCACAAAAAGATAAATTACCGTCAGGAAGCTCAGTGATACTTTTTATCCTGGGTATATAATCCGGATCCAAATTAGATTTTGCCAGGGCTGCACATTCATAGCTTGTATGATTTATTACCTTACCGTCGTTGGATTTTACCACCAGGATATTGAAAAGTACAAGGGGTCCCGGAACAATTACATCTAAAAAAGGAAAATGAATGGTATCATCGATGCTTCTGCGTATTTCTGATGCGATCACAATATTCCCATTTCTTAACTGTTTCATCACCGGGTTTACGGTAGATATTTCGCTGTATAATTCTGTGAGCTGAAGAGGGATTCCCCATATGATTTCACCGGACTTATTGATGCAAACAACCTTGCTTTTGTAAGGTGGAACGGATGATCGTAAGTAAACAACCAAACCTCCATCAGCAAGCCCTGTTACACCAGCAACTTCATAATCGGTTCTCCAGTTTCCAAAATAGCTGCAGGCAGCTTTTCCAAATTTATCAATATTCAACAGCAACCCAACCTGGTGCGTTGGGGGGTCTTCAACATTATTGATTGTTCTACCATGTTCCGTGCTAGAGCCATATACATAATAGCCCGAATCGGCAGAATTTAATATTCCTGTCATGTGGGTATTTGTGTACCAGGGAAGTTGAAGCCAGCTTACATAAGGATAGTCAGGAATGTACTCATTGGACCATATTACATTGCCTTGTGCCGTAAATTTTGTTACAAAACTTGAGTTGAGAGTGGAATTCTGGCAAAGTGCCACCAGTTCATTTTGAGGTGTGATAATTCCATTCGTAAAGAAAATATTGTTTTGGGTATTATATCTTACAGAATAATAATTGCTATCTGTAGCACAAAGCTGTGCGATCGCATCGGCCGAAGTAAATAACGCCATCCAAAGCATAAAAAATCTTAAATGGCGTATATAAAGAATCATGGAGTAGAATTACGTCGCGAATTTTCACGATCATAAATATAAAACATTTCTTTCGGGGTTAGAAATTACAGGCTTAGCCTCATTCAAATATCCAGTTCAAAATTGAAACCACTGAAAAAAGAAAATCCAAAAAAATCAGAGATAAAAGAAGGTTAACGCAACAACAAAACCGTGCCTTTCTGGCCTTGCTTATTACCTGACAATCCTTTCATTTCCAGGATATAGGTATATGCCCCCACAGATTGTGGAATACCTTTGTAGGTTCCATCCCATCCTTCTGATGATCGGGTGGTAGAGAAAATGAGCTGCCCATAACGGTTATAGATCCTGAGTTTAATTAACTTGTTGTTATTTGCCCATGGAACCTTCAGCACATCATTTAGATAATCACCATTAGGGGTGAAAGCATTCGGGAAATAAATTGGGAAATCACATTTATCATATACCTGCACGGTGTCGCTTTTGGATCCGCACAAGTTGGTCACTTTCACAGAATACACTCCCGGGGTTTCCACTGCATATGATGAATTGGAAGTGACCTGGTTATTCCATAAATACGTTTCATAACCACCTGTAGCATTGAGCAAAATAGTGCCGGCACTGTTGAGGCAGGTATCAGGAGGAGCCTTTAGGTGGGAAGGAGATTTAATGATTTTCAGGTTATAAAAAATAACGCTGTCACATCCTCTTGTTGTTTTTAAAGTTTGATAATAGCTTCCTTCTGTTGTTACAACCGTACTGTCTGGCAGCCTGTAACTCTGGCCTTCACATACAGAAACGTTATGAGGATTCAGGGTGTCAATCACATCTTTACAACATTCATACTGGTATTTACAATAAATGTCCTGGCTCATGGGTACAGGCTTTTGTACCATTTTGAACCCTGCATACCGGAAATCCAGGTCAAAATCACTAGGCCAATATTGTACTTTATCAGGCGGCCACTGCCAGCCTTCAGCTCCCACAATTATCTTTACGCCCGGTATTTCAGAGCAAGCGCTGTTGCCTATTGCATTTGTGATCAATAAATCAAAACTTTTAAGTGAGGGGTCGCTCTGAGCAATCGAATAACCCAGGCTGTTTTTCTTTTGAAGCAACACTCCTGTAGAATTATTTGTAGGAACCGGGTTACTGTATGCTTTTGTCCACTCCACCCTCCCGGTATTGTCGATACCAGTTAATATCAGTTGTTTATTTGTAGAATCTTTAAGCAAAAGAACCTGCTGTCCCTGGTTGCCTGTTTGCCAGACACTTTCTAAACTACACGAACTATTCTCGGTTGCATAGGAAAATACACCCGTGTATTGTCCAAACGCATTGGTAATGAAATTGACCGCACGTTTTGAAAAAACCTTTTGCTTGTAAAAAACTACTTTATCTGTGGGCCAGTACATATCTAAACAAAAGGAGAGGCTTCCTCCGGGAAGTTCCGCAATGCTTTTTATCCTGGGTATAAAATTCCCGTCAACATTGGTATTGACCAGCGATGGGCATTCACTGCTTTGATGCGAGATCACAGTTCCATCTTTTGGATCAATGATAATGATATTGATAAAGTACAGGGGTGCCCTTAAATAAATGGGTGGGGTAAAAGGATAGAAAATGGTATCGTCAATGGTACGGCCCACCTGTGACATGATAACAAGATTGCCATTGCTCATTTGCTTCATCAGCGGATCAGCATCATCTACCTCATGGTAAAGTTCAAGTGGTTGCAGCGGAATTCCCCAGGCCATATTCCCATCTTTATCAATGCATACAATTTTACTTCTGTACGGGCTCATATGAGACCTTAAATACACCACGAATCCTCCGTTAGAAAGATGGGTAACAGCACTTACTGAATAATTTGTTCTCCAGTCTCCAAAATACCTGGCGGCGATCAGCTTTCCAAATTTGTCGATATCTAAAAGAAGTCCAACCTGGTGTGCTGGCGGGTCTTCGCTATTGTTGACCAGTTTTCCATGCTCTGTGCTGGATCCGTAAATAAAATAGCTGGAATCCCGAGACGGTAAAATTCCGGTCATTTGTGTATTGGTATACCACGGAAAATCAAGCCAGTTGACATATGGATAATCAGGAAGGTACTCATTCGACCATATTACATTTCCCTGTGCTGTAAATTTTGCCAGGAAACTTGAACTGAGCGATGCATTCTGGCACAAAGCTACTACCTCATTTTGCGGAGTGATGATCCCATTTGTAAATAATAAATTATTTTGAGTATTATAGTGAATTGAATAATAATTACTATCGGTCATGCATACCTGAGCTTTTGTAGTGCCGGTTAGCAATACCACGATCAATACAAGATTCAATAATTTCACCTGGCTCATTACAATCTCATTGTCAAAATATGTTTAAAATAAATCATTTTGCCATTCGTATAGGGTATATCCTAAAGTAATGACAGTCAAAAAAGGGGATTTGCGGCTTATTTATGAATGATTGGTAAAATAACTATGTCATAGTCACGGGAGCCGCAGGGGCAATAACATAAAGTAACCAGGATTTGACTACCAGCAATTGCTCATAACGGGTTGAGATTTTTATGTGCGATAGGTTATTTACAAAGAATCCTGTTGAAAATCTGATTACGCTGTTTCCTGGCTTACATTTATAAGACAGGATGACCTTAATGGTCTCTACGAGTCAAATTTAATGATATGAAAAAATTTAGTTTCTTCATCATGGGTTCGCTGGCGATTCTTTTCTCCCATTCGCAGGTACATAAAATGCCGGCTTATCCATTGATCACACACGATCCGTATTTTAGTATATGGTCGTTCGGTGATACTTTAAATACAACTACAACCCGCCACTGGACAGGTACAGATCAGTCATTAATAGGTATCGCAACAGTAGATGGCAAGGCCTGGCGCTTTTTGGGTCACAATGAAAAAGTTTTCCGTACCATTTTAGCAACGGCCGAAACAAATCCCTACAAGGTCAAATACACAACCTCAAAACCGGGTTCGGGATGGACAAATAAAAACTTTGATGATAGTAAATGGCAGACCGGCATTGCTCCTTTCGGAAATTTCAAGGAGTCGAAAACCTGGTGGGATACCGGGGGGATTTGGGCCAGGAGGACTTTTGACCCTGGAGAAACAGGTCTTTCCCGTTTGTTTTTGCGTTTGCGGCATGATGATGACGTGGAAGTTTATATCAATGGCAAACTGGTATACAGCTGTTCCAATTGCTCACTTGACAAATATGTGAATTACAGCATCGCAGACAGCATTCAGCGCAATATAAAGCCTGGAAACAATATCCTGGCGCTGCATTGTATCAATCCACATGGTTGGTCATGGCTTGATGCCGGCCTGGTTGAAGAAATAAAAGAGAAGCCGGATCATATTTTTTTGGCCACACAAAAAAGTGTAACAGTGAAAGCCACGCAAACAGTCTACCAGTTTAAATGCGGGGCTGTGGACATGGAACTCTCCTTCACTTCTCCTTTGTTGATGAGTGACCTGCATTTATTGTCCCGGCCCATTTCTTATATTGATTTTAAGGTAGTTTCAAACGATGATAAAGCCCATGATACTAAAATTTATTTTTCAGCATCCACAGCGTTGGCGGTAAATTATCCGAATCAAAGTATTCAAGTGCAAAAGTTTGCCACCAATAAATTAAAAATATTAAAATCGGGTACCCACCAGCAGGCAATTTTAAAAACAGCCGGGGATGATGTAAGGATTGACTGGGGTTATATATATGCAGCCGTTCCATCAGTAAAAAATATTTCACAGCAGATCGGATCGATTGAAGGGTTGTTAAAAAAGACTGGAAATGTGAATTCACTTACATCGGCCAGTTCCTCAACACCTTTATCACTTGCAACAATATTTTCAGTGGGCAAGGTGCAACGTATCCCCGAAAAATATTTCATGATGTTGGGATACGATGATATTTTTTCCATACAGTATTTTAAGGAGAACCTTAGGCCCTGGTGGAAACAATCCTCAACCGGATCTTTTGAAGATGAATTGGAAACTGCAGCTTCAGATCATGATAAAATTATTACAATGTGTGAGGAATTCAATGATAAAATGTTTGCAGATGCACTTCATGCAGGAGGTGAAAAGTATGCCCAATTGTGTGTAGCTGCTTACCGGCAGAGCATTGCTGCTCATAAGCTGGTGAAAAGTGAAAAGGGAGATTTATTATTTTTATCGAAAGAAAATTTCAGCAACGGTTCTATCAATACCGTTGATGTAACTTACCCGTCGGCGCCCTTATTTCTTATTTATAATCCTGACCTTTTAAAAGGCATGCTGAATGGAATATTTCATTTCTGCGAGAATACAAAATGGACTAAGCCATTTGCGGCACATGACCTTGGCACCTATCCTCTTGCCAACGGTCAAACCTATCCTGCAGATATGCCAGTTGAAGAATGTGGCAATATGCTCATTTTAACCGCTGCAATTGCAAAAGCTGATGGGAATTCAAACTATGCAAAAAAACACTGGAACATTCTAAGCAAGTGGGCGAATTATCTGGCCGAAAACGGGCTTGATCCGGTGAACCAATTGTGTACGGATGATTTTGCAGGTCACCTTGCCAGGAATGCCAATCTCTCCGTTAAAGCCATCGTGGCTCTTGCCGGTTATGCGAAGCTGGCAAAAGACCTCGGGGATTCAAACTCAACAAAATATGATCAGCTTTCAAAACAAATGGTGAAAAAGTGGATGCAGCTTGCTGATGCCGGGGATCATTATTCGCTCACATTTGCCAACAGCAGTAGCTGGAGCCAAAAATATAATCTGGTTTGGGATAAGTTGCTTGGCCTGGAATTATTCCCTGCGGAGGTTTATGAAAAAGAAGTAAAATATTACCGTACCCAACAAAATAAATTTGGTTTGCCACTGGACAACAGGCAAACGTATACAAAAAGCGATTGGATCATATGGACAGCTACGCTTTCCAACCGGCAGGAAGATTTTGAATTCTTAACAGATCCTTTATTTAAATACCTGCAGGAAACTCCCACCAGGGTACCACTGAGCGACTGGCATCAAACAACTGATGGAAGCCAGGTTGGGTTCCAGGCACGGAGCGTGGTAGGTGGTTATTTCATCAAATTGCTTGAACAAAAATGGATGAAATGATTTCTTCTGTTTAATTCATCAGGCCCCCGTGAGAAAATTGTGTCCGGCATTGGGGAATGATACTATGCAGCCTTGTGCAAGTTTATTAATTAAACAATTATCCCTGCCTCCCATTATCAATGATTATGGATCCCGAACTAAAAAAATTCTTCATTTCAAATTTGGTGT
>JBDUCQ010000135.1:0-7404 GCA_040003385.1 Ginsengibacter sp.
TAAGCGTTGGAGTTAACGAAGCAATATCAAAACCCTTCGTTTTGCTAATAAGCACAGTTATTTTGGAAACATAATCCCGTCCATCTAAATCACCGACTTTGAGACGATAGAAGACTTTACCATTTGCAGTTCTATCCTCGTAAGTAAATGGCTGCCTGCAACGCAATTTGTCAGCTTCAAAGGAATTAATAGTGGTAAAGTTTATTCCATCACCAGATCGTTGAATATCAAATTTTGCATAATCTAAAAAACACGCAACTGCCCAATATAATTTATTTGAATTGTTGGTTCTGGATGCCTCAAATGATTTTAAACGAACAGGGATACTATCAGAGAAGGTTTGGGCATCTATAGAAAATACCAGAAGCGTTAATGTATAAAGAAGCAGGAATTTTTTCATCGGTGAAACTTAACAATTAAAATTACAATAAAAACGACACGAAAGGTTGGCTTACTTAAAATAACATACTTCTGTGATAAATTATGAATTAGATATTTATACCTTACTTCTAACAATTTATAAATATTCAAAATCAAGTTTATCAGTAGGTGCAAAAGATTCTCCTGGTTGAAGATGATCATGAAATTTCCAAACTTCAGCAGCTTCATCATTTTAACACTCTTATCGTCCCGACGCTATATATAGATTAACAAAAAAGCCAGCAAAATATCTGTTTTGCCGGCTTTTTTGCCTGTTGATATATATTTCCTTTTGAAAAAGTCGCGTCACTTATTAAATGCATTTTTCAATTCAGAAGAAACCATGCCCTGGGCATCTTTAGCTTCTGGAACCACTGCGGCCATACCAAAAAATTCATGCGTTGTTCCCTGGTACAATTTATAATTTGTAGTCACTCCTGCTTTCTTCAGGTTATCTGAGAGCATTTCTCCTTCACTTCTTAAGGGATCAAATTCAGCTCCAACGATCGTAGTAGATGGTAACCCTTTCAGGTTGGCATTTACCAGTGATATCAACGGGTTCTTACCATCTGCAGGACTGTTTAAGTATTTTTCAAAAAACCATTTCATGAGGCCTGAACTTAATGGTGCTGTGCTATCGCTTTCTTTATATGAAGGTGTGTTGAAATCGTATCCGGCTATCGGGTATACGAGAACTTCATGTATTGGAAGTGCAAGTCCTTTGTCTCTTGCCATCATGCTTACAGACGCAGCTAAGTTTCCACCGGCACTTTCGCCCACAAGTGCAATCCGTTTTGCATCACCTTTTATAGTGGCAGCATTTTTTAAAACCCATTCATATGCAGCGTAACTGTCATTGTGTGCAGTCGGAAATCTATGCTCCGGCGCCTGCCTGTAAGCAACAGACACAACAATCGCCTCAACCTGGTTGGACAATCCTTCCGCTGATGCATTGTAAGTATTTAAATCAGCAATCACCCATCCGCCTCCATGGTAATATACAATTACCGGGTAAGTATCTTTTCCCGTTTTAGGAGTATAGATGCGAAGATGGATCTGTCCGCCTGTCACCGGAATGTCTTTCGATGTGGTATCTACATTGCTGGGAGGAATTTTTATGTTGTGCTCTGTTATCACAGCCATGGCGGCATCTGCAGGTGTAGGTTGTTTGCGCGCTTCCTGGGCAGATAGACCGGTTAATGGCGGGGCATTGTAGCTTTTTAATTTTTCAATGACAACGGCCATCGGGTCTGTCAAACCACTGCCCCATGAAGGTTTTGGATTGGCAGGTTTGAGGTCAGTGGGTTTTTGTATCGAGGTAGTTGAGTCTGAAGTCATAGTATTGTTTTTAGTGGTTGTGTTATCGTCACCACCACATGAGGAAAAAATTAAAATGGAAAATAGTGCACAGGTTCGCAATGAGTATTTAAGATAATTTGATGTTCGCATGACAAGTCTGAATTAAAATTTGATGGAAAAAATTTATTTAGTTTTTAAAATTAGGAAGGATGTGAATATTCAATTTTTTTCAACGTGGCAACAATAGTGCCTATTAGTCTGAATTCTAATAGTCATTGAAATTTAGCTCTCAAAAATATTTCACTATTTTGAAACACGTTTTTTTTTACTGTTGATAAAAATTCAGGCGTAGATTATAATTCCCACCATGCACCGATTTCATGCTAAATCTTTGAAGTTAGCATCCTGCATTGTTTACATAATTGCAGATAAGGCTTACATAATTCTCATATGCATCCTAAAACTTATAAGATATCGTGGATTTATTTTCGATTTATTCGTACGCTCTTTCATGGGTTTAGGGCAAATAATGATTTGTCTTGCTACTCGGAAATGTTGGATTGCTCAATTCAACATGAGACACAATGCCCGGTGCGTTACAACTAATTTTTATCTGGCATGCTATTTATTGAGTTGATGGAACATGTATTATACTATTAAATCCTTCAATATTACTTTCTTTTAACCGGCAACCAGGCCTTTGCTGCGGGAGCCTCAAACTTTTATTCATGAAAAAATTAATGTTGATTGCCATTGCATTTACATTGAGTGCAGGCGCAATCGCACAAAACAAAATGGATCACAAAATGGTAAAGATGCATCACAAAATGGGAATGAAGAAAGACTGTGTGATGATGGAAGACGGAAAAATGATGATGATGAAAGGCGGTACTTCCATGGCGATGGACAAAGATGCTACAATGACGAATGGAACTATGGTGATGGCGGATGGTACTGTAAAGATGAAAAACGGTAAGACGATGATGATGAAAGATGGCGATTGTATTTACATGAATGGAAAGATGACCAAAATGAAAATGGGTAAGTCAATGCATAAAATGTAAACCTAGCATAGCCCAACTACAGCCACCAGACTACGGTGGTTTTTTTTTGACTTATACCAATGCATTGCGGACGGTGTCTTTTGCCGGAAAAAACTTGAATGAAGAATGATTTCTCCGCCACTAAGACTCGAGAACCAGTATTGTTGTTTTTAACCTACCTTACATTAAAATATTTATGAAGACCAATTCTACCAATTTTATACAGGGAAATTTAACGAAAGGGGAGTGGCAATACAGTCCCCATTCTTCTACAGTAATCGCTATCGGGAATGCTATGAAACATGAAATATGCACAATGAATACTTATGCTGCTACTGAAATTAAGTATGCAAACGCATCAGTCATAGCCTTGTCTCCAAAAATGTACAAATACCTGATCAAACTATCAGAACGTGGTGACATGGAAGCAAAAGAACTGATAGACAGCTTAGGATGAAAAGTGGATCGTTTTATATTAACTGTACCACTTGCTCCAGATACTCCACCATTTTCAATACTATTTCTTCAGCAGTGTGACTTTTACTATTTTTTTGCATAAATACAACAACTTCCTCACTTCTCTCACTTTTAACAATTCTGGACAATACTGAATTAGAACTTCTTGGTATAATGAAATCCCTACCTTATTATAAATACAGGAAACAATTTCTTACCTATACCTGATACCTATCACCTTATCCCTGGCTTTCCCCCTTCTTCCAGTATTTATTTTAAATCCGCCAATGAATTAGTAATTTCCCTGCTAAATCTTAAGAAACTGATATATGAAATTACTCATTCTCTTCATTGGTCTATTTGCGGCCAGCGCGACCGTAGCTCAAAATAATGTGGATGCAGTTGTCACTAAGGTCATTGAGGTCATGGGTGGCAGGGATAAATTACTGGCCATCAATACGATCAAAAAATCGGGTAATATTGAATTTTCAGGACAGAAAATTCCTATCACTTATTATGCTGTGAATAAAACTGCGCAACGGACTGAGTTTACATTCAGCGGGATGACTGGTTACAATATTCTTACAAAAGATTCCGGGTATAATTTCATCCCCTTCCAGGGACAAACTTCCCCCGAAAATATGACCGCAGAAGATGTAAAGCTTTCACAGGATAATTTAGACCTTCCCGGTGTATTGGTTGATTATAAAAAAAAGGGGTATGCAATTGATTTGCTTGAAAATGAAGATATTGACGGCGTTGACGCCATTCAATTAAAAATAAACATTGCCCCACACAAGACATTGTATTATTTTATTGACCCTTCCAATTATTACATCATCAGGATCAAAAATATAACCATCAGCAACGGACAGCAAAATACCTACACCACTGATTTTTACAATTTTAAGAAGAATAAGGATGGTGTTTTGTTTGCTTATACTTTGGACAACATTACTTACGATACCATCGATGTGAATGTTCCCATAGATTCAAAAATATTCAGACCTTCTAAATAATTGCCGTCAACCTTAATAAATTATCAAGCATATTTATGAAAAAAATATATATTTTCTTATTCTCTTTTTGTGCCCTGGCTGCACAAGCACAGATCACGTCAGCTACATTTGGGATGTTGGAGGCACGCCAGATAGGTCCTGCAACAATGGGAGGACGTACCACCGCCATTGAAGGAGTGAACAATGAGCCTCGTACACTATACATCGGCACTGCGGGAGGTGGAGTTTGGAAGACAACTAATGCCGGAGCATCGTTCTCTTCTGTATTTGATAAATATTGCCAGAGCATAGGAGCACTTGCCATCGACCAGCAAAATCCCAAAACCGTATTTGTAGGTACGGGTGAAAGCAATATGCGTAACACCGTTTCAATTGGCGATGGTTTATTTAAAACAATTGATGGAGGTGACAACTGGACAAAAATTGGCGGGTTGGACAGCACCGAACACATCAGTAAAATAATCATTGATCCAAAAAATTCCAACACCGTTTATGTTTCCTCCCCGGGACCATTGTGGAGTGACAGCAAAAACAGGGGTTTGTACAAATCCACTGACGGTGGGAAAACTTTTGATAAAATTTTATACATCAATGAAAAGACAGGCGTAGCCGATATCGCCCTGGATCCATCCAACACCGATATTTTATATGCAACTACCTGGGAATTCCGCCGGCTGCCCTATGCATTCAATTCGGGAGGTAAAGGCAGCGGCATTTATAAGAGCACTGACGCAGGAAAAACATGGAAAGAACTGAGTAAAGGATTGCCACCAAAACCTTTCGGACGTACTGCAATTGCATTAGCCCCAAGTGCACCCAATAATTTGATCGCAATTGTTGAAGCAGAGAAAACGGGATTATATATCAGTGCCGATGGAGGAGAAACCTGGAAGCAACAAAGTTCTACATTGAACGTGGTGTCGAGGCCTTTTTATTTTTCATGCCTTGTGATTGATCCCAAAGATCCGAAACGGGTGTACAGGCCGGGTTTCGGGTTCAGCTATAGTGATGATGGTGGTTATTCTTTTGCCGATGGTGGTGGAAATGTACACTCCGACCATCATGCATTATGGGTAAATCCAAACTATACCAACCAGATGTACCTGGGCACTGATGGGGGTGTATACATGAGCAATGACAGGGGTGCTACCTGGATCATTCTCGCGTCACTTCCCATCTCTCAATTCTATCATGTTACCTACGATATGAAAGAGCCCTACAATGTATATGGAGGCCTCCAGGATAACGGCAGCTGGTATGCACCATCACAAAGTGCGGGTGGTATTGAAAATGGCGACTGGAAATTTTTCAGTGGCGGGGATGGATTTTGGGTACAGGTTGATGGTGTTAATCCTGATATCATCTACGGCGAATACCAGGGGGGAGAAATTCAGCATGTTGATTTGAAACAGGGCATCTCATTCGGTGTAAAGCCTCAACCATCTATAGCAGAAGAAAAACTGCGGTTCAACTGGAATACTCCGATCGTGATCGGGGCAAAAAACAGGAAAAATCTTTATATCGCTGCGCAATATTTATACAAGTCAAATGATGAAGGCAGAAACTGGACGAAAATTTCGCCTGATCTTACAACCAATAATAAAGCCAAACAAAAACAGGAAGAAAGCGGGGGAATCAGTGCAGACAATACATCTGCAGAAAATCATTGCACCATTTTCACGCTGGCAGAATCTCCTTTTGATGAAAATATCATCTGGGCAGGAACTGATGACGGAAATTTACAGTACACTTCAAATGGTGGAAAAACCTGGACGAATGTGAGTAAAAATTACACTGCCGCAGGAATTCCTTCTCAAACATGGGTAAGCAGCATCGAGCTTTCAAAATTTGATAAGAACGTTTTATATGCCACATTCGACAATCATATGTACGGAGATAAAAAAACATACATCGCCAGGTCTGTAGATATGGGTAAGACCTGGACCTTATTCAAAAGCCCTGAATTCACTGGATTTGCACATAAATTAAAGGAAGACAATGTGAATAAAAACCTGCTTTTTGCGGGGACGGAAATGGGGTTGTATGCAACATTGGACGGAGGTGACAGCTGGTTCAGGATGAAAAATAACATTCCCTGGAAAGCGATTGTCAGAGACATACAAATTCAGCCGGTAACTAATGATCTGATATTGGCTACACATGGCCGCGGGATCATCATTGTTGACAATATCACTCCAATGCGTAACATGACTAAGGAAGTGGCAGATGAAGCGGTACATATCTTCGAACCCAAACCCATCACGATAACAATGGGAAAAAATTATATTGGAAGTGGAAATGGTGATGGATACATCGGCAGGAACACTTCTCAGCAGGCCCCGATACAATATTATTTTAAGGACAGGGTCAATACCGGCCAGGTTACTATCGAAATATATGACAACAACGGCAAACTTGTTCAAACTATGCCTGGCACAAAAAGGAAAGGCATTAACATCGTTTACTGGAATATGCGCGGCACACCTCCGAAAGTGGCTGGCGGCGGGGCTAAAGCAGATGGAAGCGGATTTACAGCTCCCATGGTGCTTCCGGGAGATTATACAGTGAAAATTAAAATGGGAGAAAAGTATTATGAGAATAAACTTCAAATGCAGCGGGGCGAAAAGGATGATATGAGCCTGGCTGACATGGAACAACGATACAACACAGCCATGCAATTGTACGGGATGCATGAAAGGCTTGCAACACTGGTAGACAGCATCGGTGTAAGACAAAAAATGGTGAAAGCTTACCAGGATAAAATAAAAACACCTTCAGTTAGTAAATTATTGAAAGAATACAACGATAAGCTGGAAAACCTGAGAAGTACCTTACTGGCAACGAAGCAAAAATCAATATTTGCAGATGAGAAAAAACTTAGAGAAGACATCTCCGAAGTTTATTCAGCCGTTTGTTACCAGGAAACAAAGCCATCAAATTTACAAATGGAAAGGGTAGAAGGCTTAGCCAGGCAACTTGGCGATGCTGAAAAAACCGACGTAGCCATCAATAACCAGTATGAACAAAAAGTGAAGGATGCCATCATGAGGGAGAAAACAGATAAGATAGAACCAAAACCGGTCATTAAAAAAAAGGTGATCAACCAATGACCTGAAAAATTGTGTAATCTGAATCCAGGATACCGGAAATTTATTTTCAGTCAAAAA
>JBDUCQ010000136.1:0-7377 GCA_040003385.1 Ginsengibacter sp.
ATAAAAAAAGCACTCAAAGCCATTTGAACCAAAATCTACCCTAACTTTTTTACCGGATGTTGCTTAAACGAAAACTGACACCAAAAACATTTGGCTTAGGATTTTACATTTTAGTGCTGTACTCATTAATTGCTTTTCCTGGCAGGGCTACTGCTTTCAATGATTTTCACCTTGATTTTCTCCAGGATACCATACCTTATATCAAAGACACCCTTCCTTACCCGATACATGACCGTCGTGGGGATTACCTCACCAATGATCATGGTACTGCCTTAGATCTTAAAAAACCTTCCAATATCCAGGATTCGATTGCATACGATCCTTCAACGCATCACTATATTGTTTACGAAAAAATAGGCAGTAAATTTTACCGGACACCAACATGGTATACCTCAGAAGAATTCATGGCCATACAGGGAAGAAGGTCGGAAGTAGAATACTTCAAAAAGAGGGGAAATACCCTCAGCATACTCAACAGGGGGAAGGTGAAGCCGAAGCTTAATGTTTACGACAATTTATTCAACAGGCTGTTCGGGAATGGGAAAATAGAGATTCAGCCGCAGGGAAATGTTGACATCACTGCAGGGTACCAGGGACAGAATATAAAAAATCCAACCTTACCGGAGAGGGCAAGAAAGAATGGTGGTTTTGACTTTGATATGGCCGCCCAGCTAAACGTGAATGCAAACATCGGGGATAAGCTGAAATTCCCTATCAGCTATAACACATTGGCAAACCTCGATTTTACGAATCAGCTCAAGCTTGATTATACAGGTTTGGATGATGAAATACTGAAAAGATTTGAAGCGGGTAACATTTCCTTTCCTTCCCGCAGTACATTGATTCCAGGCGCCCAGTCATTATTTGGAATAAAGACTCAGCTCCAGTTTGGTAAATTGTTTGTCACCACTGTGCTCGCCAACCAGAAATCACAGCGCCAGTCTATGAACCTGCAGGGCGGAGCGGCATCACAGCAACTTGAAATAAAGGGCGATGATTATGAAGAGAACCGGCATTTTTTATTAGGCCAGTATTTTAAAGAGAACTACAACAAAGCCATGAAAAGTTTACCTGTTGTTAACACTCAGGTTCAGATATTACGGATGGAAGTTTGGGTCACCAATAAGAACGGCACTACCACGGATGCCCGTGAAATTGTTGGGTTGATGGACCTTGGCGAACAACGTCCATTTCATCCATTCACGGTATTTGGAACACTGCCTGGCAATAATACAAACTCTGAATACAGTGATATCATTTCCAAGTCCAATTCCCGGAACCCCGCACTGGTTACAAGCCAACTCCTGGCACTTGGATTGAGCCCGGTTCAGGATTTTGAAAAAACTTTTGCCCGGAAACTCGATTCAAGCCAGTATATCTACAACAGTAAGATTGGTTTTGTTTCATTGAGCCAACCCCTGCAACCGGATGAAGTGCTTGCGGTGGCATACCAGTATATATATAATGGCCGGGTATACCAGGTCGGAGAATTTTCTCAGGACCTTCCCCCAGACACCACTTCAGGAAATCAAAAAGTATTGTTTCTGAAATTATTAAAGGCCACTTCCCAGCGCCCCGCACTTCCTATCTGGCAGTTGATGATGAAGAATGTGTACAGTGTAGGATTTGGAACCCTGGAAAGACAGGATTTTAAATTGGATGTTCTCTACCAGGAACCGGGATTAGGTGCCAAACGGTATGTTCCTTTCGGTAACATCAATAAGGGAACTCCATTGTTGACCCTGGTAAACCTTGACAGGCTGAACAATCAAAATGATCCGCAACCCGATGGTGTGTTTGATTATGTAGAGGGCTTTACTGTGATACCACAATACAGCAGGGTGATTTTCCCTGTCCTGGAACCGTTCGGGCGGGATCTTGCCAGCCAGGTATATAGTCCGGGTCCTCCGCCGGGAGCCAGAGATACATTGTATTATGCATTGTACGATTCAATAAAAGCTGTTGCACAGCAATTCCCAAACCTCGACCGTTTCATTCTCAAGGTTACAGCCAAAACATCAGCAGCTACCGACATAAGCATAGGATATAATATTCCTCCCGGATCAGTGAATGTAACCGCCGGCGGCCAGGTGCTTCGGGAGAACATTGATTATACCATTAATTACGACCTGGGTACGATCAAAGTGATCAACCCTGCAATTACAAATGCCGGATTACCGGTGCAGGTGAACTATGAGAACAATGCAAGCTTTGGCCTGCAACAGAAAAATTATATGGCCCTGAGGCTTGATTACCTCGCTAGAAATACAACAAAACAACAACTCTCTTTTGGAGCAACGATGGTAAGGTTGGGCGAAAGGCCTTTTTTTACAAAGGTTGATTATGGTGAAGACCCGATCCGGAATACCATGTATGGTCTTGATATGAATTACCGGAAAGATGCCCCCAGGCTCACCAAATGGCTTGATAAACTGCCTTTTTATCAAACAACAGTTCCGTCCAGCATTAATGCATACGTGGAAGGAGCCTATTTTCAACCGGGTCATGCACCACAAATAGGAAAGGGCAGTAATGGCATTGTTTATATTGACAATTTTGAAGGCAGTAAAAATGATATTGACCTGCGGTTTCCACCCATCAGCTGGGCACTGGCATCAACTCCACTTGGAGCTACAGATCCTAACGGAACCATACTTTTCCCTGAAGCAACTGATAACAACAGTCTTAGTTATGGAAAGAACAGGGCACGACTGGCATGGTACCAGATAGAACCCATACTCCAGGATGCTCATAACATCAATAACCCGTTAAGAACAAACCGTACTGAGCTTTCTGATCCAAGGGTAAGGTCGGTATCACAAACTGAAATATTCCCGCAGCGTTCTACTGATTTTGGTCAAAATCAATTGATCACATTTGATCTTGCGTATTATCCAACAGACCGTGGTCCATATAATTTTGATGCCTCTGCTTCAAGCGTAAATTCTGGCGGTAAACTCCTTGATCCCAAAAAGAGATGGGGTGGGTTGATGCGCAGTATTGATCAAACGGATTTTGAAACCGGGAATGTTGAATACATTGAATGTTGGGTGCAGGATCCATTTATACTAAATCCGTCAAGTAAAGGAGGTAAATTTTATATCAACCTGGGCAACATTTCTGAAGATGTACTTAAAGATTCAAGGAGATTTTATGAAAATGGATTGCCGACACCTCACGCACCTGCACAGGTTGATACTTCAGTGTGGGGCCGGGTACCCAGAAACCCTGTTCAGGTAACCAATGCTTTCAGCAACGACCCAAATGACAGGCCTTACCAGGATGTTGGTTTTGATGGATTGAACGACAGTGCTGAGATCGCAAAACGACGCAGCGATTACCTTGATATACTGGCGGCAAATTTTGGAGTAGGATCTAAAGCTTACCAGGATGCCCTACAGGATCCCTCAGCCGATAATTATCATTATTACAGGGGTGATGACCTGGACGCCTCCGGTGCCGGGATTTTAGGCAGGTACAAAAGGTTCAACAACCCACAGGGCAATTCACCAATTGCACAGGGCAATTCTCAATTTTCACAGGCAGCCACTTTATACCCGGACCAGGAAGACCTGAACAGGGATAATACATTGAACGAAACTGAGGAGTATTTTCAATACACCGTAGACCTGAAACCACCTACTTCTGCTCAGATGCAGATTGGCCAAAATTTTATTGTTGACAAAAAAAATGTGGGAGTTAAACTTGCCGATGGTTCATCGCGTTCTGAAACATGGTACCAGATGAGGATACCCATCAATGCATATGATCATAAAATCGGTAACATTCCGGATTTTAAATCGATAAGATTTATCAGGATGTTTCTTACAGGTTTTGAAGATAGTGTTGTTGTGCGTTTTGGAAAGCTTGACCTGGTAAGAAATACCTGGAGAAAATTTCAATATAAAATAGATTCAAGCGGGATATATTCTCCTGCCACCAAAACAGATTTTAACGTGGGTGCTGTGAACATAGAAGAAAATGACAAGCGTTCCCCTCTTCCATACCGTACCCCGAAAGAAATTGAGCGCGTGCAGACCCTGAGCAACAATGGCGTTAATTTACTACAGAATGAACAGGCTTTGTCACTTCGTTTCTGCGACCTGCTGAAAGGAGATGCCAAAGGAGTATTCCAGACGTTTGCCAACAGGGATCTTCGCCAATACCGCAAACTACAGATGTACATTCACGCAGAAAAAGCACCCGATAGCTATCTGAACAATAATGACCTGACGGCAGTGGTGAGAATCGGTAATGACTTTGTCAGCAATTATTACGAGATCAGGATACCTTTAAAACTCACCCCACTTGAAGCCGGGCTTTCTCCCAATTCCCTGGGTTACAACGATACCTTGTGGATGCCCGACAACAGCCTTGATGTGAACCTGGACTTGCTGCCTCAGATCAAAACAGCGCGGAACCTTTCGAATGTTCCACTCAATCTTTTATACGAGTCGGTACAGCCTAACGGCAATACATACTCGATAATTGGCAATCCAAATCTCGGTGAGTTGCGTGGCATTTTAATGGGTGTAGAGAATACCAAACTTGAGTCTGCATGCGGGGAAGTATGGTTCAATGAATTGAGGTTGTCATCAATCAATGAGCAGGGTGGCTACGCAGCCCTGGCCAGGGTAGACGCCAACCTCGCAGACCTGGGTACTGTTTCCCTGTCAGCAAATATGCATACCAATGGATTTGGCACCCTTGAGCAACGGGTGAATGAAAGGTATAAGGATACCTACTTCCAGTTCGATGCGGCGACCAACCTTGAACTTGGAAAATTTTTCCCGAAAAAAGCTGCCATTTCTATCCCTTTCTACGGCAGTTATTCCCAAAGCGTAAGTACGCCCCAGTATGATCCTTTTGACCTTGACATCAAACTAAAAAATAAATTAAAATATTCAGACAGAACGATACGGGATTCAATCAGGAAAGATGCGGTAGATTTCACTTCCATCAAAACCCTCAACTTTACGAATGTCAGGAAAAATAAAACCAATGGTAAAAAGCCGAAGGTGTATGATATCTCCAACGTCGATCTTACTTATAATTATACAAAAACGGAAATCCACAACCCACTGATAGAACACAATGAGGTTACAAAACATCATGGTGGACTGGGGTATAATTTTTCACCCCAGCCGAAATATTATGTGCCTTTCAAAAAATTCATCAAAACACGCAGTCATTGGTTAGACCTGGTAAAAGACTTTAACTTTAATCCAATTCCTTCCCAGCTGACTTTTAAAGCTGATATTTTCCGGCAGTTTGGAGCGCTTAAACCCAGGAGCGTTGGTGAATCAAAATACGAGATCCCCGAAACATACGATAAATATTACACGTTCGACAGGCTGTATATTTTAAGATGGGACCTTACTCATTCTCTGAACCTGGATTACTATGCACTCAACAATGCCCGCATCGATGAGCCTTACGGCCGTCTCGACACGAAGGCTAAAAGAGATACAGTGAGAAAGAATTTATTCAGGGGCGGAAGAAATGTCATCTTTAACCAGACGGCCAATTTCTCTTACAATGTGCCGACAGCTAAAATTCCTTTACTCGACTGGACTACATTGAGGCTGAGGTATACTGCCAATTACCGCTGGATCGGTGCGTCACGTTTAGCGGTGAACCTGGGTAATTTTCTTGAAAACGGGCAACAGGAGGAAGCAAATCTCCAGATGGATTTCAGCAAGCTTTATAATAAATCAAAATTCTTCAGGGCTATCTACCAGCCTGCACAGCCTACTGCACCGCCTGTTTTGAATAATAATAAAAAGGATACAACTGCGGGCAAAAAGGGCAAGAAGCCTGTTCAGCCTACTGTGAAAGTAAAAAAAGATCCAAACGCTTTACCTGAAGTTGGGGGTGCCGCCAGATTTATTGGCAGGATACTGACAAGCATCAAAACCGTAAATGCTACATTATCTGAAAACAGCAACACCCGCTTACCGGGGTACATGGATAGTACAAAGTTGCTTGGAGAAAATTTTAAAAGCATGGCACCGGGTTTTGATTTTATTCTGGGAAGGCAACCTGATTCGAATTGGCTCAACAGGGCCGCCAGGAAGGGACTGATCACCAAGGATACTTTGTTCAATGATCTTTTCAGGCAAACCTTTGACCAGCGGATAGCTTTGTCCGCGCAACTGGAGCCGTTTCGTGATTTCAATATTGATGTGAATATTGACAAGACCTTCAACAAAAATTATACGGAACTTTTCAAAGACACTACAGGGACGGGCAATAATTTTGGACATTTAAGCCCTTATGCAGGAGGTGGTTTTAATGTGAGCTACATTGCATTTAAAACTTTATTTCAAAAATTTGATCCGAACCAGGTATCTGAAACTTTTATTAAATTCCAGGACTACAGGAAGGTATTATCAGAGCGCCTGGGCAGCCTGAATCCCTACAGCAAAGTGCAAAATGCAGATGGATATTACAAGGGTTATGGAAGATATGCCATCGATGTGCTCGTTCCGGCATTCATAGCTGCTTATACAGGCCAGGACCCAACCAAAGTTTCTTTGATCCGCCAGAACAACCCGAATGTTAAATCGAATCCATTCAGAAGTATCATGCCAAAGCCAAACTGGAGGATCACTTACAATGGCTTAAGCAGGTTAAAGGGGCTCGACCAGATCTTTACGAATTTTACGCTGACCCATGCATATACTGCTAGCCTCAGCATGAATAGCTTTACTTCCGCTTTGCTGTACCAGGATGTGTCACGTTATGGATACCCTTCGTTCATTGATACGGTTTCAAACAACTTCATCCCGTATTATCTGGTTCCTAACATTACCATACAGGAACAGTTTGCACCTTTGATCGGTTTTGATGTAAGTTTTGTGAACCAGGTAAACGCAAAATTCGAATATGTAAAACAAAGGCAATTGAGTTTAAGTCTTATCGATTTCCAGCTGAGTGAAGTGAGATCTACTGAATATACCATTGGTGCAGGATACAGGAAACGGGGGTTGAGGCTGCCTTTTAAAATCCCTTTTTCAAAAAATGATTCCAAAAAGCTGGACAATGAAATCAATTTCCGTTTTGACTTGAAAGTGCGTGACAATGTAACTTCCAACAGCAGGCTTGACCAGCAAAGCGCTTTTGCTACTAATGGCAGCAAAGAAATAACACTTTCCCCAACAGTCGATTATTATATAAGCAACCGTGTAAATCTTAAATTTTACTTTGACCAGCGAAAGGTGATTCCTTATATTTCTTCAGCTGCCCCTACAACAAATACCAGGGCGGGTATGCAAATCAGGATATCATTGGCCCAGTAAATCAGGATTTTGAGAATTTGGTGTAATTGATTTTGATAGTGCTTCTGCAATTATTATTTTGAATCATAGAATTTTC
>JBDUCQ010000137.1:0-7164 GCA_040003385.1 Ginsengibacter sp.
CAAATTGTTTCGGATTTTACTTTAATCATAACCAATCCCGGTTACAGGCCTGTTTTTAAAGTAATAAAGGTACATCGTCCACTTAAAAAACTTGAGCTCGGGAATATTGACGTAGTTAATCTTACCAAGGTCTTAAAAGTAGTGGTGGTTATGCCTTCACCGGTTACAATTAAAGAAGATACTGTTGAATACAAGGCTGATGGTTATAAAGTCAGGGAGAATTCAGTAGTGGAAGATCTTCTTAAACGACTGCCGGGTGTAAAAGTGGATAAAGATGGAAATATTAAAGCACAGGGAAAAATCGTTACACGTGTTAAAGTTAATGGCAAGGATTTTTTTGGCGGAGATCCCAAAACCGCAAGCAGGGAACTACCAGCCAATATAGTGGATAAGATACAGGTGATCGATGATTACGGGGACCAGGCCACCGTATCCGGGATAAAAGACGGAGATCCGGATAAAGTCATTAACCTCCAGCTTAAAAAAGATAAGAATACCGGATATTTTGGCAGGGTTTCAGCCGGGGGTGGGGATAAAGGCAGATACATTGGATCCTTAAATGCAAATTATTTTGACAATAACCGGCAATTGTCAATATTCTCAAATTCAAACAATACCAGTCAATCGCAATTTAGTTTTAATGGTTTAGCTGGTTCCGGAATTTCATCCAAATTGGCACAGTTTAAAGGAAATGACCAAACTGTTTTTCAAAATGGCAATACCGGTTCAGATGGTACCACCACCAGCAATTCTGCAGGGATAAATTACAAAGATCAATGGGGTAAGAAAATTACAGTATATGGGAGTTACAACTATGGCAACAGGGAAAACCAGGGATACAGGTTTATGTCGCAGGAAAATATTTTTTCTGCCGGATCTTATCTTAACAACCAGGACAACAGGTATATTAATAAAGGAAACACTCATCGTTTTTACTTTAACCTTGAATGCAATATTGATTCCTTAAATTATATTAAAGTAAGCCCGGGGCTATCTTACGGTATCAATGATAATTATGTATACAGCATTTTTGATTTCAGCGACAGTACCGGTAAAACGAGCGAAGGGAACAATGAGATCGTAACAGGGACCCATACACCTAATATGTTTGCGAACGTTTTGTATAACCACAGGTTTCATAAACGTGGAAGAAATTTTTCAATCGCCTTAAATATTGGATCTTCTCAAAATGATTTGACCCAGGATACGAAAAACAACACTGTTTTTTATGTTGCCCCGGCAGGGATTAGCAACAGGTATTTATATTCCAACCAACACAATACCAATTACAACAATGGAATAAGGTTTACCTATTCTGAACCATTATCAGCGTATAGGTCCCTTGATATTACTTTCAATCATAGTTTTTCTCATGCCAGGAATAATAAGGAAACCTTCGAAGTTGATTCTTCATCAGGTCTTAAAACGATCAACCCATTTTTAAGCAATGATTATAAAAATGATTATTCAACCAACCGAGGTAACATAACCATCCGGACGAATCAGAAAAAATACAATTACACCCTGGGGATCAGCATACAACCTGTGGACCTGAAAGGTTTTTCATTATCGAAGGACAGCAGCTATAAGGCCGTTTCAAGGATCAATATCTTCCCTGTTGCCAGGTTTGCTTACAATTTTTCCAAGGGACGATCTTTAACTATAAATTACCGGGGCGATGCCCAACAACCAGGGTACACCCAGCTGCAGGATGTTGTAGACCTATCCAATCCCCAGTACCAGTTGAAAGGAAATCCAAACCTGAAGCCAGCGCTCAGTCACAACCTCAACATGTTTTTTAATGATTTTAATTTAGCAAACGGAAGGTCTGTGTTTACGGGGATGAACTTCAACGCCATCCAGAACCAGGTCGTGAATAATATCATACAGCTGGGAAACTCGGGTACGCAGCTCAGCATTCCCGAAAATGTAAATGGATATTACAATGCCAATATTTATTATAATTATAGCCGCCCATACCAGGAAAGGAAATATGTGATCAGTTTGAACGGATCATTGAATTACAATCACAACATTAACCTCATTGACAGTTTCAGAACCACCGGAGAAAACTATATAGCCAGCCAGGGTATTAATTTTGAATTCAATCACCGTGAATGGCTATCATTCAATGCAGGTGCCGATTACAATCTTAATTCGGTCAGGTATCATACTGGCAAACTTGATTTGTTATCCCTGCAAAACCAGGAATACAGTTCCTGGATGTTCAGCAGCACGCTGCAATTAGACCTGCCGGAAAATTTTGTGCTTAAGTATGAATTCAATTATAGTATCAATGCCGGGTTGACTGAGGCGATCACTGCAGATATTGCTGTCCTGAACGCTTCGATTGAAAAGCAGTTTCTGAAAAAACAAAATGGGAGTATAAAATTGGAGGCTTTTGATCTTTTCAATCAAAACTCGGGCATCAACCGGATCATTACGGCTAACTCAATCATCGATACCAGGAGTAACCGGCTCACCCGTTATTTCATGTTATCTTTTACATACAGGCTCCAAAAATTTGCAGGCCAGTTATCGCAAACCAAAGCTAAAGAGCAGAAGCTGATGCAGGCTACCCAAATGAACAATTGAGTTCTTAACCCATCCTTTTTTTTATACCATCATTCACTTAACTTTGCGGCCCGGAACCATTAAAAAATGAAGCAATGAGTGGTGCATTAAAAGAGGTTCGCAACCGTATCAAAAGCGTGCAGAGTACACAGCAGATAACCAAGGCAATGAAAATGGTGAGTGCTGCCAAACTGAGAAAAGCCCAGGATGCAATTATCCAGATGAGGCCATATGCGCAAAAGCTGCAGGAAATGCTCAGCAATATTGTAAGCAACGCAGAAGGAGACATCAGCCTTGATCTTGCTGCAGAACGCCCGGTTGAAAAAGTATTGGTGATCGTCATTACAAGTGACAGGGGGTTATGCGGAGGGTACAACAGCAACCTGATAAAACTGGCTAAGCAAACAATCCGTGATAAGTACCAAGCTCAGTCTGCGAAAGGTAATGCCGAATTTTTACCCATTGGCAAAAAGGGGTTTGAACATTTTTCAAAAAATAATTTTAAGGTTGTAGACCATTACTGGAATATTTTTTTAGATCTGAGCTTTGAAAATGTTCAAAAAGCGGCAAAATTTGCCATGGAAGCTTTTTCATCAGGGAAGGTGGATGCCGTAGAACTGGTATACAGCGAATTTAAAAATGCGGCCACACAAAAATTTGTTGTTGAGCAGTTTCTGCCAGTACCGAAAACAACGAAAAAAGAAGGACAGAAAGTGCAGGATTTTATTTTTGAGCCGGACAAAAATATTTTGATCGCTGAGCTGATGCCTAAAATCCTGAATACCCAATTGTATAAAGCAGTGCTGGATGCAAATGCCAGTGAACATGGCGCAAGGATGACAGCCATGGACAAAGCAACAGAGAACGCCAATGAATTATTAAAGGCTCTCAAAATCAGCTATAACAGGGCACGCCAAGCTGCTATCACAACTGAACTTACAGAGATCGTGAGTGGTGCGGCGGCTTTGCAGGGGTGATTTTAGCAGTCGGGAGACGGAGGTCAGAAGCTATAGCATGTTCAAACACTCAACACTCAATATTCAACACTCAATGTTCAAGTTTGAAATCTTTCCAAATTATTACTTTTTATACTTTCAACATATAACAACTTTTCACCTTGAGCATTGAGTGTTGAATATTGAGTGTTATTTATTTTAATTTTCAATTTTCAATTTTCAATGACCTGACCCCCTAATGAATGTAACTACCATCATCCCCCACATCGAAGCGCTGATATTTGCCAGTGATAAGCCATTGACTACTCTGGAACTACTGGACCTCGTAAACAATGCCCTGGGGTTCATTGATGACAAGGCTTCCCTCGACCAGGTAGAGTCTTCTGTTGATGCCATCCGTGAAAAGTATAGTGCTGAATTTTATGCATTCGAAATGAGGGAAAGTGGAGGTGGCTGGCAATTCCTCACAAAAAAAGAATTTCACAGTACCATTGCACAATTAAATGCTGATAAATATTTAAAAAAACTTTCGGTTGCTTCTCTCGAAACGCTTGCCATCATTGCCTACAAACAGCCAGTCACCAAAAGCGAGATAGAAAATATACGGGGCGTAAATTGTGATTATGCAGTACAGAAGCTGCTGGAAAAGGAACTGGTGATCATAGCAGGCAGAAATGAAGAGGCTGTTGGAAAACCCCTGATCTATACCACTTCAAAATCTTTCATGGATTATTTTGGTATTAATGGCCCCGAGGATCTTCCAAAAATCAGGGAGGTACTGATGGAAGAATTGGTGGAAGCAACCAAGGTTCAGGTTGAAACCAATGAAGAAGAAATTCCACTTCAAATTACAGAACAGGGCACAGAACTGTAGGGCTTTCGGTTTACTATCCAACAGATATTAATTATCAAACTCAAATAGTGGATGCTTAAATTCGTGTCATGTCTCCATCTTTATCACATGAGCAATTAAACAAGATTGCCCGTGAATACGGAACGCCGTTATATGTTTACCATGCAGAAAAAATTGCGGAGCAGTATCACAAGCTGACAACGGCCTTCTCAAAAACTGATACAAAATTTTTTTTCGCCTGCAAAGCGTTGACCAATATCAGCATATTAAAATATATCAGGAGCTTAGATGCCAATATTGACTGCAGTTCCATCAATGAAGTGAAGCTCAGCCTGCTCGCCGGCTTCATCCCTGCCAATATTTTATATACTTCGAATGGAATTGACTTTTGCGAAATTGAAGAAGCGCAAAGCCTGGGAGTACATATAAATATTGACAGTCTCAGCAATCTTGAAAAATTCGGAAAAAAATATGGCCATGGATACCCGGTGGGTATACGGCTCAGGCCCAACATTCTGGCCGGGGGGAATTTAAAGATCTCAACCGGCCATGATAAGAGCAAGTTTGGAATCCCGGTGGATCAGTTGGATGATGTTTTAAAGGTGGTAAATAAATATGACCTATTTATTCGCAACCTACACATTCATACGGGAAGTGATATCCAGGACGTGGATGTATTTGTAAAAGGCATCGGGATATTGTTTGAAATCATCCCGTTATTCAGGGAACTTGATTCCATTGATCTTGGTGGAGGATTTAAAGTGCCTTACAAAGAAGGAGATTCAGAAACTGACATAACTCTGCTTGCCCAAAAGGTGAATGAAGCATTTGCTAACCATCCCAACCCAGATGGCAGGCACCTGCAGGTATGGTTCGAACCCGGTAAATTTTTGGTGAGCGCAGCAGGATATTTTATTACAAGGGTGAATGTGATGAAAGAAACGGGTGCCACTACATTTGTAAGTGTTGACAGCGGCTTCAATCACCTGATCCGGCCCATGATGTATGATGCATATCATCACATTGAAAATATCAGTAATGCCAACGGGCCGGAAAAAAGTTATACCATCGTTGGAAATATTTGTGAGACTGATACTTTTGCATGGGACAGGAAACTGAATGAAATTCAAGAAGGAGATTACCTGGTATTCTACAATGCCGGGGCTTATGGATTCGAAATGTCTTCCCATTTTAACAGCAGGCTGAAGCCTGCAGAAGTGTTGTTAAAAGAGAGTGAATTATCACTCATCAGGAAAAGAGAGGTTTTTGAAGACCTGTTACGGAACCAGGTGTATTGAGGAGTAGGAAATAAGGTATCTATAGTAAATAAAGTATCTAAAGTAAATAAAGTATTTGGAGGAGCCGTCAAAATTTGGGAGGCTTCGAAGCTATTCATGCTAATTTATTTTTGTAATTATTTTACTATATATACATTCTTTACTTTAGATATTTTATATACTTTATTCCTTGCAACACAGTGCTATTAAATTCCTCCGCCTTGTAAAAAATCCATTAAAATTCAGGATGTTTTTGTTGTACCGTTTGCCATCTGCATTTTTTTCAGGTTTGAAGGTAAAAGCCGCTGATGAAAATAGTTGCACTGTGAGTGTCCCTTTCAAATGGCTTACACAAAATCCTTTTGGCTCAACCTATTTTGCTTCGCTCGCTATGGCAGCAGAAATGAGCACTGGAGTTTTTGCCATGATGTATAGTTATAAAAGAAATCCCGGATTGTCTATGCTTGTAACCCGGATGGAAGCAAACTATTTTAAAAAAGCGGTTAGTCCCACTTTTTTTACTTGCACCGATGGAAAGCAGGTACATGATATTGTAGAGGAAGCTATACTGAGTGGAGAAGCTAAAACAATCCAGGTTAGATCCATTGGCACAAATAGTAATGGAGAAAAGATCGCAGAATTTTATTTTACATGGTCTTTCAAGTCCAGGGTAGCCGCAGTATAATTTCAAAGTTTATCCCAAATTCTATCTTAACTTCATTTCCTTTTAATTTTTAAATCCATTGTATGAAGATCGCTTTCCATGGTGCTGCAAGAACAGTTACAGGATCCAAACACTTACTCACACTTAACAACGGAAAAAAATATTTACTCGATTGCGGAATGTTCCAGGGCATGGGCAGGGAAACGGATGAGCTGAACAGGGAATTTGGTTTCAACCCTGTGGAAGTTGATTACCTTATTTTATCGCACGCCCATATTGATCATTGCGGACTGATCCCCAAACTTGTAAAGGACGGATTCAAAGGTAAAATTTTTGCAACGGATGCTACTCGCGATCTTGCGGGCATCCTGATGCTTGACAGTGCCGGAATTCAGGAAAATGATCTCAAGTTTATCAATAAAAAAAGAGCATTACAGGGGTTGCCTTATTTTTTACCACTCTATGGTACTGAAGATGCAAATAACGCCATTACACATTTTGAAATGGTGCCTTATAATACATGGCATGTAATCGATGAAAACGTTCAATTCATGTATGTCGATGCAGGCCACATCATTGGAAGCACTACCGTCCACCTGAAGATTAATGAGAATGGAAAGGAAACACGTCTTTCCTTTTCAGGTGACGTTGGCCGGTACAGGGATGTGATCCTTAAATCTCCTGCAGTATTTCCACAAGCGGATTATATTATTTTAGAATCCACTTATGGCAACAGCCTGCATGAGGAAGTTACAGGAACAGCAGATCACCTCCTGCAGTGGATTACGAAAACCTGCATGGAAAAGAAGGGTAAGCTGATCATGCCTGCTTTCAGCGTTG
>JBDUCQ010000138.1:0-7079 GCA_040003385.1 Ginsengibacter sp.
GGTTTTCTTTCTATAAATTATCAAGCAGCTCAATGACTTTTTCTTTTTTAAGGATCAGATAACCGATCCTGTCTTGGCTCAGCCCGTCCTTTAGCTGGTAGCTGAACCTAAGCTGTTCATCATCCACAGTTGTTTCAAAATATTTAAAGGCAATGTTTGGATGAGATTGAAGCGATTCACCGATTTCGTACAGGTGAGTTGAAAGAATGAACAATGAATTCTTGATTTTTATCAGCCCTTTTATTACAGTTGTGCTGCACTTCATGGCATCCTGGATATTAGTTCCCTTAAACAATTCATCAATCAGTATCAGCCATTTCCTGCCGTCATTTATTTTAAGGATTGTGTTTTTGATCCGTTGTACTTCATTGTAAAAATAACTCTCTCCCTTTACGATATTGTCCACCACGTTAATGTTGCTCAACAAGCCGTCGAAGAGGCTCAATTCCATGGATTCACACGGAACACCCATTCCAAGGTGGGCCAGGAAAATTGCCGCTCCCACTGATTTGATGAATGTGCTTTTACCGGCCATGTTGGCACCGGTGAGAAAAACGAAATTATTCTGCTGATCCAGCCTGATGTCATACGATACCGGCTGGGGCAGGAGTATATGATACAGCCCGGTTGCCTGTATGGTTGGTTCAGGTGAAGCACGAAAATTGGGAAAATTCAGTTTGTAATGCTCTACTGCAGAAGCCATTCCGTACCAGGCATCGAGCTGAAAATAGATCTCGAGCAGTTCAAAAATATTCTGTTTGTAATGATACCGGAAAAAATTTGCCAGGTGCAGCATTTCTGTAGTAGAAAGCAGGTTTGCCCTGTCTTTTTTGGTGACTATGCCGAATTGCTCTTTATCCATGATTACCCCGGCTCTTGATAATATTTTATTGATCGGTTCCGGAGTTTTACGCGCCAGGAAATGCTTGATCATAGACTGCATTCCCTTTACAAAATCAAAACAGTGACCGGTGGAATATTTTACAAGAGAGAAATCGGGACCGTGAAGTAGTTTATACGAATAAGCCGCGGCCGGTGAAGGATTGGAAGGGATCTGGTCGATCGGTGACTCAAAAAATTTCTGGATCACCATGATGGTACCGTTGCTGATGGAAGAGGGCCAGTGTGATTTTTTTTCTATGATCAGCTGCAGCGTTTGCTGGATACCCTGGATGGTTTCAATAGTGGATAACGATTTTGAGAATATACTTTTTAATTGTTCTCTGCCTCCGGCGGTTTTTGTAAAATCTAGCTTGTGGAAGATTGAAAATTCTTCTTCATGATTGAATATTGAAAGGTCGTTCAGCGTTGTTTTATCTACTTCCATTTTGAGTCAAAATTTAACCATGGCGTTCCATCTCGCAAAATTACCGGTTAAATGTAAGCCGTTTGCCTTTTGACGATTCATCCCATGTACCGCCCAAAGCATCATCGGTACAGTTAAACACACATTGTCCATTGACAAAGGTGTGAGTGACGGGGTTTGGAAGTATTACTCCCTCCAGGGGGCTCCAGCCGCATTTGTACAGTATATTATCTTTCATGATGGTGTTTTTTCTTTCCAGGTCAGCCACCACCAGGTCTGCAAAATAACCCTCACGGATATAACCTCTTTCATTCACCATAAAACAATCGGCAACAGAATGGGACATCTTTTCAACAATTTTTTGTAGCGAAATTTTTCCATCATGATAATAATGAAGCATAATGCCCAGGGCGTGCTGAACAAGTGGCAAACCTGAATGGGCGAGTTCATAAGGCGGTTTTTTTTCGTCAGGGGTATGCGGTGCATGATCTGTTGCGATCACGTCTAGTGTACCATCAAGCAATCCTTTCCACAACGCCTGTTTATGGGCACTGTTTTTTATGGCGGGATTGCATTTGATCAGGTACCCAAGCTTTTCATAATCATCTGCCGTGAAGTGAAGGTGATGGACACACACTTCGCATGTAATTTTTTTTTGAGCAAGCGGAATATGCCGGTCAAACAATTCCAGCTCTTTGGCTGTAGATATGTGCAGGATGTGAAGCCGGCTTCCATATTTACGGGCAAGCGCAATTGCATCAGAAGAGGATGAATAGCAGGCATCCTCATTCCTTATCCGTGGGTGATCTGCCGGATCAAGACTGCCCTTTTCATTTTTTAATTTTTCATAATTATTGCGGATGATATTTTCATCTTCACAATGGGTTGCAATCAGTAATTCGCTTTCACTGAAGATCCTGTTCAATGAATTTTTATCATTCACGAGCATATCACCGGTGCTCGACCCCATGAATATTTTTACTCCGCACACATCCTTTCTTTTGTCATTCATTCTCAAAACATCATCGCTGTTGTGATTGCTGGTTCCCATATAAAAAGAGTAGTTGGCCAGCGAGGTTTGGGCAGCGATGGCATATTTTTCTTCGAGTAATTTCCCAGTGAGTGCATTTGGAATTGTGTTTGGCATTTCCATAAAGCTCGTGACACCTCCTGCCACTGCGGCTTTGCTTTCACTGTAAATAGTGCCTTTGTGTGTAAGGCCCGGTTCCCGGAAATGCACCTGGTCATCCATGATGCCTGGTATCAAATGTTTACCTTCGCCATTTATTTCATTTACTTTCTCACGGACATTGATCATACGATCAATTTTTTTTATCCGGTCTCCTTCAGTCAATACATCTGTAACAGATATTTTGCCTTCATTTACAACCGATATATTTTTAAAGAGATACTTTTGCATATCTTGAAATTAAATAATAAAACACCAATGCAAATTATTAAAAGCTTTACTCAGCTAGCCTTGTTTATTTTGCCCGCTTTCGCATTTTCACAATCTACTTACCTGATGGAGGGGGCCAAAGAATACCAGTTGCTCGACAGGCTCGAGATCAAGCAGGGAGTAAATTCAGACATGAATTTTTCTGCCCTGAAACCTTACAGCAGGAAAGCGATCGTGAGGCAGGCCGAATTTCTTGACAGTACCCGAATAGGATATGTGGATACTGCTACGGGACTGGGAAATTACAAAACGAAAGGAGATGTTAACCTCACTGCAATCGACGAGTATAACCTGCACAGCCTGCTGATGAACAACTCAGAATGGGTAACAACACCACAGGAAGATTTCGTGAGCGGAAAGCCGGTTCTTAAAAGTTTTTATAAAACGAAGGTAAACATGATCGAGGTGAACACACCTGATTTTTTCCTGGCGGTAAATCCTGTGTTTCAATTCCAGGCAGGTGCTGAAAGTAATTATGATGACAGGATATTTTTCAATAGCAGGGGAGTAATGGCGAGAGGCATGATAGGCCGTAAAGTTGGGTTTTCAACTTTTTTAACAGACAACCAGGAACGTGGTCCCCGTTTTTTTCAGAACCAGGTAAACAATTTTGGCGCCGTTCCGGGGGTGGGGTTTTACAAACGTTTCAAAACAACCGGCGTGGATTATTTTGACGCAAGGGGATACATTACTTTCAGTGCGGCTAAATTTATCGATTTCCAGTTTGGTTATGATAAAAATTTTATTGGCAACGGCTACCGCAGCTTGTTCCTGAGCGACTGGGGAAACAGTTACCTCTTCCTAAAAATAAATACCAGGGTTTGGAAATTCAACTACCAGAACCTATTCATGGAGCTGATGCCTCAATTTGCAAAAAACAGGAGTGATACATTACTGGACCGGAAATATGCCGCCATGCACCACCTCAGCATGAATGTGACCAAGTGGTTGAATATCGGGTTGTTTGAAGGAATTATTTTTGGGAGAAAAAATCATTTTGACTTTCAATACCTGAACCCCGTAATATTCCTGAGACACATAGAAGGTACTGTAGGCAGCCCTGATAATGCATTGGCGGGCATTGATTTCAAGGCCAACGCGTTTCACAAAGCCCAGTTCTATGGCCAGCTGATGCTGGATGAGTTCATTCTTTCGCAGATCACAAAAAATAACGGTTATTGGGCCAATAAATATGGCATACAACTGGGAGTGAAGTATGTCGATGCGTTTACCATCAAAAACCTGGACCTCCAGTTTGAAACCAACCATGCAAGACCTTACACCTATGCACACTCGGATGCAGTTGCAAATTATACCCACTACAATCAGCCGCTGGCTCATCCGCTGGGAGCAAACTTCAGCGAGTACATTGGAATCATGAAATACCAGCCTGCAAAGAAATGGTACATTAATGGGAGGCTTATCTATTTTACCCAGGGACTGGATACTGCGGGTGTTAATTTTGGTAGCAATCCTTTTGAAGATTACAACACCCGGCCAGGAGATTACGGATTTTATATTGGTTCAGGTAAAGAAGCCAAATGTCTCAACGGACTGTTACAGGTATCGTATGAACTAAAAGAAAATTTATTTCTTGAAACATCTTTGTTGTACCGGAAATATAAAATTCCAAACTCCAGTCTTGATAACAATACCACGTTAGTGACTTTGGGAGTGAGGTGGAATATGTTTAAGAGAGATTATAACTATTAAATCTGATAGCTGATTTGAGGTGTAGAAGTTTGATCTGCCCTTTGTACCACCGTTACATGATTAGTGAAATGGCGGATGCCTGGCTTGCAGGGGAGGTTTCGAAAGTTTGCCCATCCAACATTCACATTCATGTTTAACTTCTGGTTAAAAAAATAATTATTCTACTGTCAGGGAAAAAGTGATCATTTTAGAATTAATTTTATCTATCACATTTGAATACCGGAGGTTCACATCTCGGCTGTGAAGATTGAACAGTCCGTTGCTCAGCTTGATCTCTGGGGTGAGTACAAATACCGGGAAATAGAAATGAAATCCCAGGCCGATTTCAACACTTAAATCTTTCCTGTTGAGTTTTATCAGTTCTTCGGCTTTACGCGCCCCAGCATTACTTGCGAGGTCATAGTTGAATTTTGCGCCTCCTATCGTGTAGACTTTAAAATTATCGATCCTGTCGCTGCTGAATTTTATGTGTACCGGGAAACTCAGGGTGATGGACTGTGTCTTCTTTTCTACGTGTGTATCTGGCGAATATTTTTCATTATACAGGAATGAAGATTCGGAAAATGTAAGGTCAATGGGATGAAGGCGCAGATCAAAATGTTCAGAAATCCGGAAGTTCACAAGCCATGCCAGGTTAATGCCCGAGCTGTTGATGCTTTCCACATCCATGATTGTATCATACTGCAAAAAACGGGGGTGAAGGGAAAAAAGAAAGTGCGATTTATTATAGCCGAGGTTAATGCCAAAATGATATGCTTTGGAATCATGGTCTGTCTGGTTCAGGTCATCCCGCAGCTGCCCGAATGAATGCGAACAGAAGAAAACCAAAACGGTACCGAATAGAATTATTTTTCTGCGCAATAAATACTGCATACTCCTAATGTCAATGTTTTAATTGAGGTGTTATTGTAACCCAGCTTTTCCAGGATATTGATAAAGGTCTTTCTTTCAGGAAATTGCTGAACGGAATCGTTAAGATACTGGTAGGCGCTGTTATTTTTAGAGATCATCCTTCCTATAAGAGGAGCGATTGTATTCAGGTAAAAACCATACACTCCCTTGATCACCGGCAAAACGGGTCTTGTAAATTCGAGTATCACTAATTTACCACCGGGTTTTAATACCCGTTTTATTTCCGTTAAGCCGGCTTCCAGGTCTTCAAAATTCCTTACGCCAAAGGCTACGGTTACAGCATCAAACGTGCCATCATCAAACAATATTGTTTCACTGTCACCCTTTAACAGCTTTATGTAAGATTCCAGGCCAAATGTTTTTATCTTCTTTCTTCCAATTTCGAGCATGTTATTGCTGATATCAATACCAATGATCTTTTCGGGCTTTAATATTTTATAACTGAGGATGGCAACATCACCGGTGCCGGTGGCCACGTCCAATATGTTCTTTGGATGGAAAGGTAGCAGTTGCCTGATCGCTTTTTTACGCCACCATACATCAATGCCGGCACTTAAAAAATGATTCAGGAAGTCGTACCGGAAAGCAATTTTATCAAACATGTCCTCCACCTGTTTTTTCTTGGTGTCGGTGGAATTTTTCAATGGCACGATCGCATCATGCTGGTACATAGACATCCTGCAAATATAATTGATACTTCATATTTTATAATGATATGGTGAATGCCGATCGTTAAAATTATGACAATGCGTACCGGTGCATTTTATTCGTATTATAGGGATGCCTTGATCGCCGGTTGCGGCATGTGTGTATCTTGCAAAATGGTTATTAAAAATGCGAAGTACCTGATCAGCAGTCCTGATTTTTCAAAATGCCCGGTCCCCGACAGGCAGGAATATGCATTCATCGGCAGAAGCAATGTTGGTAAATCGTCCCTGATCAATATGCTTTGTAATAATGATAAGCTTGCCAAAACTTCTAACAGCCCCGGAAAGACGCAACTGATCAATCATTTCAACATCACGGGGTCTTTGAACGAAAAAAGCGGTGAGGAAAGCCACTGGTACCTGGTAGACCTGCCGGGATATGGCTTTGCCAAAATATCACAGAGCAGCAGGCGGAGGTGGGAGCAGATGATTGAGAATTATTTACGGAAAAGAGAAAACCTGCTCACCGTTTTTGTTTTGCTGGATTCACGTCACACCCCGCAAAAAATTGATCTCGAATTTCTTTCAAAGCTGCAAAAGTGGGAAGTTCCATTCAGTCTTGTATTTACAAAGGCCGATAAATCAACCCAGGCTACTGTCAGCAAAAATGTAAAATTGTTTCTTGAGGCTATGAAAAAAACATGGCAGTTTTTACCCCGACATTTTGTAACCAGTGCCATTAAAAAAATGGGGAGGGATAAAATATTGGCATTTATTGAGGAAACTAACAACACGAATTACACAACTTAAAAAATCGATCAAAATTGGGGTAATCCGTGCTAGGTAATTCGTGTAATTCAGTTTACTGCCTTGTTGGCGCAGCTGCTGCTGGCAAATGCTTCCGGCTTGGCTTTGAAGGCAAATCCCATTCCAAGGATATAACCCATTGCTTCCCGCAGCGCTTCATTGCTTTTGAAATGGGGATTGGTATTTATATCGGCATGCACTTCCATATCTACATCGTATAAAGTAAAAAGATCAC
>JBDUCQ010000139.1:0-7030 GCA_040003385.1 Ginsengibacter sp.
TGAAATTTCCATACCCAAACCTGTCATTAACCCGAATAAAGAAGCTAGCACCGCTCCAACGTCAGGCGGTTATTTGGCCAAACCTTCACAGATCTATGTGGAGCAACAGCCAACAGAATCCAACTCAGGTGAAGAATCAACCCCTTTGCATACACCTGTTCAGGCAGACGAACCTGTTATTGGAATGCAAATGGTGGTTAAAGATTCCTTAGAAGCGACGGAGGAGCCCGAACTGAATGTACAACAAGCTCAGCCAATCATGATGTCACCTGTAGAGGAGCCGCCAATGGTGGACGAAACAGATGAATTAAGGCGCCGGGCTATGGAACGCATTGCGAAGTTGAGGAATTTATCCTTTAACATAAACGCTGCGGATCCTAACAATGAGTTTGAATCTGTTCCCGCCTACCTCCGTCGCAATATGGAGCTTCACAACTCCATCGCAGACGTTGAAAGCTTTTACAGCAATTACACGGTTAAAACGGATCAGAATAACCAGGCTGAGATCAGCACCATCAATACATTCCTGGAAGGAAACAAACCTGATTAATCATACAATTTTAAGAAGTTGTGTAGTATTCATAGTTGACCCGCCTCCCGGGATTTAGGGAAGGTGGGTTTTTTTTAAACTTAACATCAAAGCGCATTGAATACCATCAAGATTGAAGGACTACTGTCGACTGTCGACCGCGGACGGTGGACTGTTTTTTAATGCCTCGCAAATTTTATTCAGCTGGTATAAATGACGCTGGGTATGAAACAAAACGAAATGAAGCAACTCCAATTTCGTGATGGGACCAAGCGGAAGCTTTTCAAGAAGCCCTGATAAGTTAGCATGATCCGTACTTTGCTTAAATTGTTCAAATGCCTTTTCGAGTTCATCAATCGTTGTCTCCTTCTGATACGGTCCCGGTGCAGGCACAATAAAATCCGGGGACTTCATTTTTTTTGAAAAATCCAGGAAATTTTTTTTAAGGTCATCTATTCTTTCTCCCGGATCACGTTCGGCGGCTGTGGCCTCCATTTGCATGGCCTTTGCCATTCCATCCACTGATTTTGAAACATGGCGAAAGAGTTGACCGGCTGTCCAGCTGTCCTTGTAGGGTACCGTATTGATCTTGTTTTCATCCAGCGGAACAATTAACTCAAGCATTGCTGACCTTGCCTGGTCTATTTCTGTTAGTATATTATTTGTACCTGTTGTTGGTGTCATAGTATATTTTCCGTTTTATGGATTGTTTTATTCAATTTGAGATAATTTTTGGCTTATACGTGTGAATTGATTGTCCCACCAGTTTCCAGTTGCCCTTTATTTTTTCTAAAATTCTGAATTCATACGAATAAACTTTTTTGCCATCGGCTGATGTCGATTCCTCGTTGTGGCTCACCCAGGCATTCTTCCCGCTGATACTCATTTTATAATTTGAGTTTACAGAAAATCCTCCATGACCCATCATGTTAACAGGAGGGTTCATCATTATTCCAGGCGGAACATCGAAGGTAGTATCACGATTTGAAACCAATATCCTGCTATAGGGTTGAATGTGCCAGCAATCCGCATGCCCTTTAATGTCACCACTTCTCCATGTTGCGGATTCCTTTTCCAGCAATTGCCGGATAGCTACTGAGTCCTTGCGGATTTGGCCGTGTACAGTAATAAAAGCGGTTGAGAAGAGTGTGAATAGAAATATTCTTTGTACTCTAGACATTGTTTTCGTTTTACCGGGTTTATTTGCAATTAAAGGTATCTCATTGAACTGTATCAAAAATGTTTGATCATAGTGACTTACCTGATTAATGGATTTACAGGATCAATTCGGGAAATATTTAAAAGAGAAGAGAAAATATTCCGTAGCTATTTTTTCCCCGGTGTCGCATGACCTTGGCAACATGTTTCAGTTTTACCAGATTTTGATAAGGTGTACAATACGGTACGAAACGTTGAATATTCAAGGAGGCTAAATCCTAAATTAAAAAACTTCAGGCAGGCCCAAATAAAATTCAGCAAATTTTTTTATAAGGATGGTTATTTTTTATTGCAGGGCCAGCTTGCTAAATAAGTGGTATTCTCCGGGAGCCATGAGCTTAGTATATGTTCCTGATGACAGATTTACTGCACTTCCAACAGCATCGTACCAGTTGCCTGTAGAGCCAAAATCTACAGTAGCCGTTTGACTGACCACATCAAAATTGCCCACCACAACCACGGTATTTCCCGCATCCGTCAGCTTAATGTATTTTATCGCGTTGCTAAGATTATAACTGTACGTCGTAGAATTATAAATGCTGTTCTTTTCTTTCAGTTTGATGAATTTTGAATATACATCGTACAATGCTTTGCGATTGGCATCATTATAATAATCCCATTTTACAGGCTTTTCGCCCGTGCGGCCATTGTAATCGATAGGGATGTCGTATCCCAATTCCCCAAACTGCCAAACCATTTTTGGACCGGGCATGCTGAATAAAAATGCTGCAGCCATCTCTTCGCGTTTTAAAGACGTTACCAAATTGTCTTTGATGGAATAGCTCCCCGAAGCGTTTCCATAAGTGATGTTCTTATAATTCAGTCGCTCTTCATCATGGCTTTCAATATAATCCACCAGGTTTTCCGGTTTGCTGAATCCGTGGTTGCCATAAAACCCCCAGCTAAAATCAGACTTACCCAGCCATCCCATAGTAGACTCGTTCATGTTATAATTAAGATTATTCCATAGCATCATTCCTTCACTGGCTAGCACCTGCTCTTCGCTGGCTTCTGCAAAATGTTCAAGAATCACGTAAAAGTTATTTGGATCTATGCTTTTGATGAAGTTGTTGTAATCTTTCCAGATAGCGATACGGCCTTCATCGTATGCCGCAAAAGACGCATCATCCGACGAGCTTCTTTGTGTGAATCCTTTGGAGAGATCAAAACGGAATCCGTCAATTTTATATTGCTGCATCCAGAATTTCATTACGTTTTTTGCGAAATATTTTGTTGCTGGACTTTCATGGTTAAAATCAAAGCCTACATTGTATGGATGTTTGGGATCAACATTAAACCACGGACTGTTGCCGGTGGGTTTTGAACCATCAAAATACAGCTGCACCATTGGCGACTGCCCGAAAGAATGATTCAAAACCATATCAAGTATTACTGCAACGCCTTTTCCATGGCATTCGTCTATAAAATTTTGTAACGCAACCTTGGTTCCATAATATTTATCAGGCGCAAAATAAAACGATGGGTTGTAACCCCAGCTTGAATTTCCTTCAAACTCATTCACTGGCATCAGTTCTATGGCATTGATGCCAAGGCTGGTTAAATAATCGATCTTTTGGTATGTGGAGGCATAAGTATGTTCACTCGTAAAGTCGCGCACTAGCAGCTCATAGATAACAAGGTTGTTTTTTTGAGGACGCACAAACCCGTTATTCTTCCAGGTGTACGCAGCCTGGTTGGCCTGCATTACACTCACAATTCCGGTCGTTTTCCCATTGGGATAAGCTTTTAAATTGGGATAGGAGGAAGGCGGAATACCACCATCGTTGACTGGGTCCAGTATTTTTTCACAGTATGGATCCGCTACTTTCAGGTTTCCATTTACTAAAAACTGGTAGGCGTATTCTGTATTTGCATCAAGGTTGTCTACCTGTGCCCACCAAGTGTTTCCGTCAGGAGTTTTTTTCATCACTGTGGATGTGGGCAGCCAGTTATTAAAGTCGCCGATCAGCGCAACTGAAGATTTACCAGGAGCGTAGAGCGTTACAATTGCAGAAGTTCCACTGTTGATGAAGGCAACCCCATCTTTGGCTCCTGCTGGCAGCTCTGCAGTTGGAGTGGGTGTAGGAGTTGGAGTGGGTGTCGGAGTAGGGTGAGTGTCTCCACCGGAACCTTTTTTACAGGCCGGTGAAATTGTAATTACAAACAGTAGCACATACATGAATTTCATAAGTCGGTTTTTTATTCCTGTAAACTTACAAACAATCTGTTTGCCGCTGAAAATTTCATTTATGCAGATTACATTCCGGCGGTTTCGTTTGTTTCGCGGTAAGCAGCACCGCTCGAAGTGCAAAGGTTTGACAGATCCATATTGACTTATTTTAAAATTTCTACTTCTTCAGGTACCAAAAAAAACAGGATACAACCGGTTTTTGAAAATGCTGAATGGGTGTTACCTGCTGCGGTATAAAGATAATCTCCCGCATGAAGATGATCAGGGCCAAGCCTTACTTCTCCTTCCAATACAAATATTTCTTCACCGGAAGGGTGGTTGTGATTGGGGTAAGATGCACCCGCTTCAAATTTTAATAAAAATGTAGGCGGCCTTTTTGCTGCTTCATCAAAGCGTAAAACTTTTGCAAATACCCCTTGTGTATTCACACCTTCTTCCATCAAAGGTTGCCATTGAGTTTGGTTGCTTTTAACCAACAGGTTCATGTTTGTTGTTTTCATTTTATTTTAATTTAGAGATGAACAGGTCAATGCTCCATGGGTAATCCTGCACAGATGCCAAAAGGAAAGATGATGCACTCACGGCAAATACAGAATAATCAAATGGCTCTTTTATGCCAAAAGAAAAAGACATGGCCAATGCGAAGAGCAAGGTAAGTATGCCGGCCGCGAATGCTGTGTAAGATGTTTTAAAACCAATGAGTAATAAAATTCCGAGGCATAGCTCTGATATTGTACTGATCACGGCCAGAGAAAGAACCCAATTTTTCGGTGCAAAAGAATTGACTTCACCAGTATACATCACGAAATGATTCCAGCCGGATGATTTTGCTCCCCATAAACCGAACCGGCTTGCGACAGCCGATAAAAAGCCGGAGGCAAGTGAAATTCTTAAAAATAATACAGTGAATGCCTGGTATTGTTTCATTTTTAATGTTTGGAAATGCGATGATCCTGGAAACAAAGATGCGTTGTTGGGTATTTCTAAAGAATAGACAATGCTGGAAAAAGCATGTAATATTTAAACTGCAAATTTGTCCCTGTACATTTTGGGAGATTGCTTTGTATGTTTCTTGAAGAAATTAGAGAAATAAAACGGGTCATTAAATCCTAGTTCATAAGCCACTTCTTTCACAGATAATTTTTCATAAGTAAACAGACGTTTTGCTTCAGATGCCACCAGCCCGGATATTACATTCTGTGCGGTTTTCCCTGTATGCAACTTTGAAAGTTCATTCAGCTTTGATTCAGTTGTAAACAGTATACCTGCAACCTGTTTCACAGTAAAATTTTTATTGAAATTAGAGCGCACCTCTTCCAGGAATTTAAGGAAAAGGGCGTCAGGTTTATAAATTTCACCGCCTTGTTTTATTTTACAACGGTTAATTTCCACGAGGATCAATTCAACCCTGCTGTGAACAGAAATTTGATATTGGTATGGCTTAACTGCTATTTCCTTTTTGATCTTCAACAATTGCTCCTTAACCAGTTTATTTTTTGTAAGAGCGATGACTTCATTCATTGCAAAATGACAGAACAGGCTGTTGTGAAAGATCAATTCAATGTCCCTGTCGTTTTTGCAAAAAAAGTCGAAAGTGAATTCAAGAATGATTCCCTGCCCTTCTTTTATTTTTTGGAAGTAATGGATTTGGCCGGACGTGATGGTGATGACCGAATTCGGTTTTAAAACAAATTCATTCTCGTCGATTACCATCGTTGCCGAACCGGACGAACACCAAACCAAAACATATTTCATGATACGTCTTGGTCTTTGTAAATGAGTTGATTTATTAAAGATGATGATGTCAATCATTTGCTGAAGCTTGTTACAAAATTAAGGTCCGCTTAAATCATTTCGGATGAGTTTCCAGTATAACTATTTGTAAACGATCTGCTAATCGTGGTCATAGTTTTTTCTGCCCTTGTAACGTATGCCTGTGTTCTGACCATTTAAGCCCCTGTTACTCGATTGGGAACATCCTATTTACTTTTGATTCTCTTTTTCTTTCACCACCTTATTTTCAATTCTCTTATCCGGTATGAACCACATGGCTGCAACCAGGATATAACATCCAAATCCCAGCATTGGATGTATAAAGCACAAGGCAATACCAATGGCATAAATGATCACTGATAATTTTCCTTTTCGGTCATTTCCAATCGCGATCCCAATGGTAGAACTTTTGCCATGCAATCGAACGAGCGAATGAGCCAGTAAATAATAGGCTACCCCGGCCATCAATAAATTAAATCCATACAAAGCCACGGGTAAGGTTGCGAAATGATTTTCACCCATCCAGTTCGTTACAAATGGAACGAGCGAGAGCCAGAACAAAAGGTGAATATTGGCCCACAATACTGTGCCATTCACTTCCCGCACCACATGCATCATGTGGTGGTGATTGTTCCAGTATATACCTATATAAACGAAGCTAAGGATATAGCTGATTAAGACCGGAATTACAGGTCTCAATGCAGCGAGGTCACTCCCATGCGGAGCTTTCATTTCCAGCACCATGATGGTAATAATGATGGCGAGCACACCATCACTGAATGCTTCCAGTCTTCCTTTGCCCATATTGTGTGTAGTTGATCTTAAGCTGTTTTCAGATTGCCCTGGTGCAAAATAATAAATTCGATCAGATCGCCCAGTTCGATATTTGCCCGGGCAGCAGCGTCTTTAATATCATCCCGGGAAACATTGGAAGCAAAAGATTTTTCTTTCAGGCGTTTATTCACTCCCTTCAATTCCATTCCTGTATACCCTTCCGGGCGCATCAGCGAGTAGGCATGGACCAACCCAGATAATTCGTCAAATGCATACAGCATCTTATCCATTTTTGTCACCGGCTCCACTCCAAAATAAGAAGGACCGTGTGAGGCGATGGCATGTATGATCTCAGGATCAATATTTCTTTTTTCAAGTTCAGTGATGATCCTGATGCAGTGTTCGTTGGGCCATTGATCCCAGTCGGCATCATGAAGCAACCCTGCCAGCTCCCAACGCCACTGGCCTTTGTCATCAAGCATTTCCTTTTCAGCAGCCCACCGCTGCATCAGGTGTGCCACCTGCAGCATATGTAATTTTAAGCG
>JBDUCQ010000140.1:0-7030 GCA_040003385.1 Ginsengibacter sp.
CTGCAAGGGTATCGAGGGTTCGAATCCCTCACTCTCCGCAAAGGATTGGCAACATGTAGTACAGTAAAGTGTTTCCCACTGAATTTATTGATTTGGTAGCAAATTAGATAACAATTTTAAATGAATTTTTGTTGTTTACCTTCTCAATCAGTGGTCTTTAAAGCTTTAATTAGCAGTTTATTTAACTCTACCTCCTAACCTGCCACAAATGAATAACAAATTGAGTTCTAAACATTTCACATTCATGCAGTTCGGAACATGAGCATTGAAATATAGAAGTTCTAAAAAATATCCTGTTTGGTAGAATGTGGCAATTAGGCCAACGGCTTTTTAATAACTTCTTTTAAATGATCTGGTAAACGCAAAGTAAGTGCAGTTAGCGTTAGGGTAGGATTAGGCGCTCCGGCAGTTGTAAAGCATGAAGAACCTGCAACAAATAAATTGGAAATACTATGTATTTTACAATTCGTATCAACAACCCCTGTTTTGGGATCCTCACTCATCCGTGTGGTACCCATGTGATGCCAGCCACCACCGGTAAAAGATGGCCATGAAGTATCGTTCTCGTCCCATAAATATTCCATCATCTTTACACGTACTACGCCTGCCCGGCCAACCTCCTGGCCGAGCAATTCATGTATCTTGCTGATACTTCTTTTTTCGAGTGCAGTAAGCTCCCAATGTAATGTGGCACGTGGTACACCTAAGGAATCTTTTTCAGTATCCAGTGTAACACGCGATGCAGGATTAGGAGCCTGTTCTATGCGCGTAAAAAGTTGAAATGCATTTGTAACATCACTTTGATGATTTTTTGCAGCTTCCATGCCAACTTTTTAAATCCTTCCATTAAATTATTCAAGCTTTTTCTTGGATCATTCTCTGTCCATATATCAATCATTGACTTCATGCTTTTTGCCATTGCCAAAGGAGTTAAAGAGAGTGGGCCATTCAATATTTTATGTTCTGTTTGTGCTTTTTTCACTAATAGACAATTCTGACCGTGCCTTGGTCACACCAAAATTTAATCCATACAATTTTAATTCACTAGGCTTTTCCAGCCATACCCAGCGCGCCCTATTTTATTATCCTTCACTTTTCAACAGCGATCACTAATAATTTTTTATTCTCTCAATTTCGACTTCGCTTTCTATTTTCCGGATCCTTAAGTTTTAGGTACTCCAGCAGTTTTCTAATTTAGAATTACGTTTATTTCAGGATCATCAACCCTTTATTATTGTGCCATTTCAGCGAGTAAATAATTTTGGCTTCTTGTTAGCTTAACCAATTCTTTTGACCTCGATCCACAAATAAAATATACAGGACTGGATTCGAATCACTCTTCAAATTAGAAGAATTCAATAGTTCATGAATTGAGACTATATCAGTATTGCTGTTGCAGGACAGTGAATAGATTATTATCTTGTTTTAATTTCTTACTTAAGCAAACATTATTAATAAATTAAATGAAATTATTATGCCTATTGTAAAAGTTATTGAAGTGATATCATCTTCAGAAAAAGGAATTGATGATGCTATTCAGCAAGCAGTCATCGAAGCATCAAAAACTGTACGGAATATTGATTCAGTATATGTCAAAGATATCAAAGCACACGTAAAAGATAATAAGGTCACCACCTACGGGGTAGTATGTAAAATTTCCTTCCGGCTTAGTTAAGGCGACAATATAAAATAATAAATATGATGAAGTATTGGTTTTTAATCCAATACAGTCTCCATTTGCATACTTCGTGATCCTTTGATCAGGATCATGGAGTTTTCGATTTGTTGCCGGGCAAACCAATCTTTTAGTTGTGAAGAAGTATCAAAATACTTGTAGGACGGATTGGATTTTTTAAAACTTTTCCCTACCAGCGCTACATGAGCCCATTGAAAACTGTCAACCAGGTTTATGATCTTCTGATGTTCAAGTCTACTCTCACCACCGAGCTCAGCCATCGCTCCCAGCATCAGTATCTTATTCGATCCAGGCATACTTTCAAAATTTTCAATGGCCGCTTTCATGCTTGATGGATTTGCATTGTACGCATCCAGGATGATGGTATTTGACCCTTTTTTTACCAGTTGGGAACGATTATTTTCCGGTGAATAGAATTCTATCGCACTCTTAATTTTGTTTTCGGGGACATTAAATATTTTGCCAACTGATATTGCTGCCAGTACATTTGACAAATTGTAGCTACCGATCAGCTGTGTAGAAACAAATGGAAAAGAGAAACCATTGGTCATTTCCACTTGTAGGAATGAATTCTGTATAGTTGCAATTCCGGTTACCTCTGCCTTACCTGAACCATAGGTAAAAGTGTTTTTCAGGCTTCTGCTAATTTCAACAATATTATTATCATCTGTATTAACAATTGCAATCCCATTATTAGCTTTTAAATAATCAAACAATTCGCCCTTGCCTTTCCTGATCATTTCAAAACTGCCAAAACCTTCAAGGTGTGCTTTGCCTATATTTGTGATCATACCGTGCGTGGGCATTGCATACCGGCAATAGCTTTCAATTTCCAGTGTATGATTTGCACCCATTTCAATGACTGCGATCTCAGCATCGTTTTGAATCCTCAGTAGGGTAAGAGGGACACCGATCTGGTTATTTAAATTTCCTTCAGTTGCATAAGTCTTATAAGTGGTGGCCAGCACCTGGTGAACCAATTCTTTCGTGGTTGTTTTACCATTGCTTCCGGTGATTGCCAGGAACGGGATCCCTTCACCGTTATGCCTTTTTTTTAATTCTTCACGGTGATGTTTTGCCAGATCCTGTAATGACTGTAATGCATTGTTTACTTTGATGATACGGCCATCATGAAGAGTATCTCCTTCGTCCATGATTACAAATGCTGCCCCCGCTTGCAACGCATCTTTCAAAAAATGATTTCCATTGAAATTCGGTCCCTTTAAGGCGATGAAAATATCTCCTTTTTTTAATCGTCTGGTGTCAGTGACCACAGAGGGATGCTGTAAATAAATATTATACAAGTCTTCTGTATGCATATTGACAAATGTATAAAAACGGGATGAACCACCCTCAATGATTGTACACAAAAAAATACCCCCCACCAAGGTGAGGGGCAACCTTAATCGTTAAATTACAGGTAAGCTATTTTTTACGTTTATTTTGTTTACGTTTTCCAAATATATTTCCTTCTTTCATTCCATTTCCTTCAGGACTTCCAAGACGGGTCATAGCGCATCGGAATCCGATGGTGCTGCTTGCCTGGTCTTCTTCCAGGAACCGACGGCTGCCCGGGGTAAGCCAATAGGCCCTGTCGTTCCAGCTTCCACCTTTCACAACACGCGATTTATCACTTACCAGAGAGCTGATGCCATATCCATAAGTCACGCTTGATATGGAATCTCCATCAAGATAATTGATCACATTTCCCTTTTGATAATTACGGCGGTTTACGCTTTCTGAATCGGTTACATCCACTTTTTTAAGACGCCCGAGTGTATCTCTTTCAAATTCACCCTGTGAATTTTTATAAAATTTTTCAAACTTATTTCCCCTGTATGGGTTAAAGTCATCTGCATCCATTTGTGTCATCGGCCTGTATACATCACCAACCCATTCGCTTACATTGCCGCTCATATTATAAAGACCAAATCCATTCGGGTAAAATGCTTTTACCGGACCAGGAATAGCTGCCCTGTCGTTCAATCCACCGGCAACACCCATATTATCACCATTGCCTCTTTTAAAGTTTGCTAAAAACCTGCCTTGCCAGCTGCCGTGACGATTGTCACGCAACCCATTAATATTATTGCTCCAGGCATATACTTGCTGGTTAGCGATAACCTCCTCACCTGTGCTCTTTTCTTTCTTTCTTGGGTTTGGATTCTGAAGAATGCTGCCATAAGCTGCATATTCCCATTCCGCTTCAGTAGGTAAGCGATAACCGGGTAACATAATTCCATCTTCAAATGTTACCGTTTTCCTGGCCCTGCCGCTTACATCTTTTAGTGCCCCTTTTTTAGGAGCAGATTTATTATTGATAAGGTCAGGATTCATCAAATAAGTATCGGTATTAAAGGTTTGATCACCCTGCCCGCCTTTCATGGCAGAGAGAGGAGCTTTTTTGTTCAGGTAACCCTTGTCAATTAAAAGTTTTTCATTTACACGATCCGTACGCCAGATACAAAAATCATGTGCCTGTTCCCAGGTAACACCTACAACAGGATAATAATTATAAGCGGGGTAGCGGAAATAATATTCAACGTATGGTTCGTTATAGGCAAGTTCACTCCTCCAAACCAGTGTATCAGGTAATGCTTTGCGCATTATTGAAGTATCATTGTCAAAAGTATTCGCCAGCCAGTAAAGATATTCACGATAATGAACGTTAGCTACTTCACTTTCATCAATATAAAATGAATTTACACTCACTCTCCTCGGAACATTGTTCCAATCGCCCATTACATCTTCTTCACGTGCACCCATTGTAAAAGTACCACCCTGAACAAATACAAGTCCGGGACCGGCTTTTTGTTCCTTTCCTTTTACAACATGAAAGTTTCCGAAATTCTTGTCATCATAGTTCCAGCCGGTTGCAGATGATTTATCCTTCTTTTTACTGCAGGACATCGTGGCAACAGAAACAACCAAAACAAGTAATATATTCCGGGCAGATAATAATTTTAACATGTGCATTCGTTTAGCAAATTTATTAACGAAAGGTTTTCTTATATATTGTGTAAGGGTAACACTTATGATGTTGCGAATATAGAGATTTAAACAATAACAATTTTTATGGAAAACCGCTTTTTAAAGCCGTGGAACTCATTTTTGCAAAGTCTTCACATATCCGGATCTAAAACGCCCTGGTCGCCTTTTTAGTATTAGCAAAAATCGTATTCAAATATTTGTAGACGAATTCAAGCTGTGGGGAAAAGACAATAATACTTCGTATAATCCGTTCATGACCCATCGTATTATTCCGTGTACTGATCAGATGAATCAACTTACATTTTAATAAATACTCATTACATGAGAGTTATTACGGTTTATTGAGTGGTTTTCATATTAAATTAATTTAATTGACCGTTTCAATAAAAAATTTATTTTTACAGATAATAAACACTCCCCTATAAAACTACCTTTACCTAACCAAGATAAATTCGAATGAAAATAGTAATTCCGAAACTAACTGCCTTAGTACTTCTGGTAGTGAGTGCGATTTGTGTGTCTGCCCAAACCAATTCCATCAATGTAGTAACAACTGCCGTACCTTTTTTAAGAATTTCACCTGATGCACGTTCCGGGGGAATGGGTGATGTAGGTATTGCTACTATACCAGATGCGAACTCATCTTTCTGGAACCAGGGTAAAATTCCTTTCGCAACCAGTAAAGCGGGCATTGCTGTTACCTATACTCCATGGTTGAAAGGGCTGGATCTTAATGATGTGTACCTCGCCACCCTGGCCGGTTATTACCAAATGGATGAACTGCAATCCATTTCCGGCTCACTGAGGTATTTCAGCCTTGGTAATATACAGTTTACAGATGCACTAGGAAATGACCTGAACCTATTCAGGCCCCGTGAATTTTCGATAGATGCCGGTTATTCACGAAAATTATCTGATAAGATTGGTATCGGTATTGCTATTCGTTATATCAATTCAAATCTGGCGGGCAACAATTCATTTAATGGGCAATCATATAAGGCTGGATCGGCGGTAGCTGCAGATCTTAGTATTTTTCATGACGGAACAATTGGCAGTAGTGATGGCAGCGGTTTGAACTGGGGTGCAACCCTTACAAATCTTGGTTCAAAAATATCTTATACCAATGACGCTACTCAAAAGGATTACATTCCGGCCAACCTTGGGGTGGGGGTAGCCTATGTTAAGGTTTTCGATGAGAACAACAAGGCAACTTTTGGACTTGATATCAATAAATTACTGGTACCAACTCCTCCATTGTTTAGTACCACGAATGGAGGAACGGGCACTACCCAAGACTCCATAAACCTGGTAAATTATCGCAGCAAAGGGGTTGTAAGCAGTTGGTTTAGCTCATTTGGTGATGCTCCCGGTGGTTTTAGTGAGGAGCTGAAAGAGTTCCAGGTTTCAGTGGGTGCTGAATATATGTACAACAACCAGTTTGCATTGCGCGCCGGTTATTTTTATGAAGCACCCACAAAAGGCAACCGCAAATATTTTACTGTGGGCGCCGGACTGAATTATAATATGTTCGGATTGAATTTTTCGTACCTGGTCCCATCCGGAAACGGCGTTAACCGAAACCCGCTTTCAAATACATTGCGTTTTAGTCTTTTGTTCAACCTGGATAAAGATGCAAGTGTATCACCGTCGAATCCATCAGAAAAGTTATAAAAGAATTTGCTGGTAATTATAACGCCCGTTTAGCGGGCGTTTTTTTATGTTTGTACATCAGGTAACTTTAAAAATCCTTAATATTAATTATGTCAGTAAGAATAGGATCGGGGGTCGATTTTCACCAACTTGTTACAGGAAGAGACTTATGGATCGGAGGCGTTCAGATTCCGCACACTAAAGGCGCACTTGGTCATAGCGACGCAGATGTTTTGCTTCACGCGATCTGTGATGCGATCCTGGGCGCAGCCTGCCTGGGTGACATTGGAACACATTTCCCTGACACAGATTCCGCCTATAAGAATATTGACAGTAAAATACTTCTGCAAAAAACCATCGGCCTTGCAAGAAGTGCCGGCTACCAGATAATCAATATAGATTCTACCGTTTGTTTGCAGCAACCAAAGATCAGCCCCTACATTTCAGAAATGCGTAAGCAAATATCTTCGATCTGTTCGATCCATATCAATGATGTTTCAATAAAGGCAACTACCACAGAAAAAATGGGTTTCGTTGGTCGCGAAGAGGGACTCATTGCATATGCATCTGTTCTCTTGGAAAAATGATTCTTTGTCATGGACCAAGTATGGTCATTAGTCATTAAGTCAATAAGTCATTAAGTAAAAATTCAATGCTCAATGACTCAATGACCCAATGACCCAATGACCCAAT
>JBDUCQ010000141.1:0-7025 GCA_040003385.1 Ginsengibacter sp.
GTGGATGACCTTTGCATGTACACCGAAGCTGATTTTCTTATTCTCTTCATCCTTTATTTTCTGAGCAAACGAAAATAAAAATGCATAATCGGCAGAAGAAAATGTCTGGATATTATTGTAGTTGATGCTGCCATCGGGTTCTACCAAAAATAAAGTATTGGGGATGTCATCTACTGCAAAACGCAGAATTGAAATACCTAATGTACGCTGGTTGTCATTCACCGGAATCGCAACACTGCCATAATCGTATTTAGCAATATTAGAAAAATAGTTCGCGTGCATCAGGTTAAGATTTGGATGGTCCTGCACACCGGTCAGCCCGGCCGGATTCCAGTATCCTGCTGTTCCGTCTTTCACAGAAGCAACCTGGGCGCCTCCCATTGCCAATCCGCGCGCACCAGCACCAATATTTAAAAATTCGTTGGAATATTTACGGAATTGTGAATAGGAGTTGAGGTACAATAGCGATAAACATATTGCAAGGGATAGATGTGTTATTTTCATGGTTTTTCGCCAATCCGGTTGTGAAACAAATATGTTTGGCTTATGATAACGAATTGTAGTAAAGTTATATTGTTTTACAACACTTTATACAGCCCATCATGGCGTGCAAATTTAGGCTATTATCGGTGCTTTTTTGATCTAAATTGAAAAAATAGGATTTTAGTCTCATGAAGACCTGCCAGCCAGCAAAAAGGCTGCATCCCTTTGTATATGAAGGATATAACCTATGATCTTCAAAGCTGACGCAAAAAGTAATTACTTTTGAAACCTTACAACCCTTGACTGAATGAACAATTTTATAGCAGAACTCGACTGGCGTGGACTTATCCAGGAGATCATGCCAGGTACCGCTGAACAACTTCAAAAGGAAATTACGAGCGGTTACATCGGGTTTGATCCCACTGCAGACAGTCTGCACATTGGAAGCCTTGTGCCTATCATATTATTAGTTCATTTTCAAAGATCAGGTCATAAGCCCATTGCCCTGGTAGGAGGAGCCACGGGTATGGTAGGCGACCCTTCAGGCAAAAGTGATGAAAGAAATTTGCTGAGCGAAGATGTTTTGGCGCATAATTTAACCGGCGTTAAGAAGCAGCTGGAAAAATTCCTGGATTTTGAAAGTGGAAAAGCCAATAGCGCAGAAATGGTGAACAATTATGACTGGTTCAAAAATATGAATTTTTTGCAATTCATCCGGGATGTGGGAAAGCACATTTCAATTAATTACATGCTTTCAAAAGACAGTGTAAAAAAAAGGCTGGAAGGCGAAACCGGCATGAGCTTTACTGAATTCTCTTACCAGCTCGTGCAGGGTTATGATTTTTACTGGCTGTATAAAAACAAAAATTGCAGGTTGCAGATGGGCGGGAGCGATCAATGGGGAAATATTGTAACGGGCACCGAACTAATACGCAGGAAGGGAGGCGGTGAAGCATTTGCATTTACGTGCCCGCTCATTACCAAGGCTGATGGAGGAAAATTCGGAAAATCTGAGAAAGGAAACATCTGGCTGGATCCTCATAAAACATCGCCCTACCAGTTTTACCAATTCTGGTTGAATGTGGCGGATGAAGATGCAGAAAAATACCTGAAAATTTTTACTTTTTTACCGAAAGAAGAAATCAGTGAGCTGGTGTTGCAGCATACCGGCCATGAATCAATGCGGTTACTCCAACAAAAACTCGCGGAAGAAGTGACTTGCTTTGTCCATTCAAAAAAAGATTATGAGTTTGCAGTGCAGGCGTCACAAATATTATTCAGCAACAACACTGCTGAGATATTGAATCAATTAAAAGAAGAAGAGCTGTTACAGGTATTGGAAGGAGTGCCCACGATTGAGTTTTCAAAAAATGTGCTTGAGAAAGGGGTTGATATGGTATCATTTCTTGCGGACACAAAAATTTTTCAGAGCAAGGGAGAAGCAAGGAAAATGGTAGCTGGCGGAGGAGTGAGCATCAACAAATTAAAGATTGATCAACCCGAATCTCTTGTAAAAAGCGAGATGTTGTTAAATGGAAAACATTTACTGGTTCAGAAAGGAAAAAAAAATTATTACCTGGTAAAAGCGGTTTAGCTATTGTTTTGAAATTACCTGCCACATTTGTTCTGCCACAAATTCGTTGCCTTGTTCATTGAGGTGCACCCCGTCGGTAGTGAGTATGCCTGCCGGCAAATTACCCGGGTTGTGTTGCCGGTCATATTCGGTAAATGCTTTTCTGAGGTCAACCAACCCGACATTGTGGGTGGCAGCAATATGGCGTACAATGTTACAATAGTTGTTTAGGTCTCCATCAAGCTCGTTGGAAAAATCAATTCTCTCACCAATCGCGGCCGGAGTGCAAATGATGACTTTTATATTTTTTTCACCCAGCTTTTTTAGTATTGCGTTGTAAAACCGTTCAAATTTATCTGCATCGGTGCCCGTGCCTAAACTTCGTTTGTGCCAAACATCATTGACACCAATAAATATCACCACCACGTCAGGGTTTTTGCTGATCACGTCATCATCCATTCTTAGATAGAGATCGTAAATTTTGTTGCTGCTCACCCCAGCTCCTGCCAGCTCATAATTATTTTCCTGTTTATCCTTCACCAGGAGTTGTTGCATTTTAGTGATGTACCCTTGCGGCTGAACAGCAAATTCGGTGATGGAATCACCAAAAAAAATTATACGTTTCTTTTTTTGCATAGTGGTACAGGCCAATAGGCAGGAGCAGCAAAGTATAAAAATATTTTTCATGCAGGCTAAAAATAAAGTAAATATTTAAAGACAAAAAAACATTCAACACTCAATATTCAAAACTCAACACTCAAGTTTAAAATAATTATAATTTAAAATGCATTTAAAAATGGTAGATGAGATCGTATTAATGAATCTTTCACCTTGAAAGCAAATATCTAAAGACAAAAAAAACTCTCAACACTCAATATTCAACACTCAACACTCAAGTTTAAAATAATTATAATTTAAAATGCATTTAAAACGGTAGATGAGATCGTATTAATGAATCCTTCACCTTGAAAATTGAACATTGAGTGTTGAGTGTTGAGTGTTAAATATTGAACATTGAAAATTGAGCATTGAAAATTCCCTTTCATTTCTGCTGCATTTTCATACTGCTTTATTCGTGATCATATTTGCCATATCCGCATCCGGCAAAAATTCTCTTTCCTTGACAAGGTATCCATTGCCCTTTTCACAAAAATGTACTTTTAAATTTTCAATACTGATGGGATTGCCTTCAGGGATATCAGCGATGTTATTGTGCCTGATGGCATGGCCGTCGATAATGATCACAAGCCCGCTGCCAATGGCTTCCATTTTATTCCCTTCAGTGATGAGCATCCCCGTATCTTCTCCAAGGCCAATTCCCACACAGGATGGATTTGTGGCGATCGCCTGTGCGAGTCTTCCAAACCTGCCCCGTTTTTCAAAATGACTGTCAAAAATCACGTCATCCATAAAGCCCAGGCCGGTGGTGATCTTAACTTCGCCTTTTAGGTGGGCACGTGTTGCATTTCCTTCATAGATCATGGTATTGCTCATTGCCATGGCACCTGCAGATGTGCCTGCTACAACGAAATGTTCTTCATCATTGTAGCGGTCAAGCGCAATTTGTAAAAGTTCTGTGCCGCCAAAAGTAGCGGAAAGCCTTAGCTGGTTTCCACCACTGAACATAACAGCATTGCAGGCCTTCATCCTTTCTATATACAGGTCGTTCATTGCATCTGCCCTGTTTCGGATAGGCATAATACCAATATTTGTACAACCAATTTTTCCGAATGCATTCAGGTAATTTTCCCCCACTTCATATGGGATCATGGAAGCCGTAGTAATTACTTCCATTCGTTTATTCGGTCCCCCTGCCTCTTCCACAATTCTGCGGAGTATGCCAAGTTCAAAAAAATTCAAATTGCTGCGGATCAACTCACCTTTTTCAAGTTCTACGCCTTTATCTTCTGCACCTCCGATAGCAATCAGTTTCCCTAGGGGATGTTGCATGTATATTTTTTGAGTGACAACAGCAACGAATTAGTGTGAAAACAACACCACATTCAACCTTTTTATAATGAAGCATTGCTGTTAAAATAGGGATGTCCAAACAAAAGTAACGCAATTGTATAAAACTGAATTGCATAAATCCTGTATTTTTTCTGATATTCAATTTTTTGGTATCTTCCAATTCAGGTATTTTTTAATTCCTTGATGTAATACCTAAACTGTTTTTACCATTAACATTTTTTTATGAAGGTTGTTGAAATAAAAGTGCTGAGAGGGCCGAATTATTGGAGTGTGCGGCGTCCTAAACTCATCCAGATGAAAATCGATCTTGAAGAGATGGAAGAAAAACCTTCAAATAAAATAAATGGTTTCGCCGGGCGGATGGAGAAATTATTACCTGGATTGTATGAGCACAGATGCAGTGAGGGCACTCCGGGCGGATTTTTATTGAGGATGAAAGAAGGTACGTGGATGGGACATATCATCGAACACGTGGCATTGGAACTGCAAACGATTGCCGGTATGGATATGGGTTTCGGGCGTACAAGGACCACCGGGAAACACGGTGAATATTTTGTGGTTTTTGATTACATGGAAGAAAAGGCAGGGGTATATGCGGCTAAAGCTGCATTTAACCTGGTGAAAGCAATTGCCGATGGCAATGAATATAATATTGATGCCGACATACAGGAGTTGCGTGAGATCAGGGAGAATACAAGACTTGGTCCTTCAACAGGCAGCATTGTTGATGAAGCAGAGAAAAGAGGGATTCCTTATATCAGGCTCAATGGTCAAAGCCTGGTGCAACTTGGTTACGGGATAAACCAAAAACGTGTGCGTGCAACCATTGCCGGTAGTACATCATGTATTGCCGTAGACATTGCCGGCGATAAGGAGGAAACAAAAAATCTGTTGGGGGCGGCAGAGATCCCCGTACCGAAAGGGAGAATCGTTCATCCCGATGATGACATCAAAGATGTGATCAGCGATGTTGGATTTCCGTGTGTGATCAAACCCATCAACGGCAATCATGGCAAGGGCGCAACTACAAACATCACTACCCTGCAACAGGCAGAAAAAGCCCTTGAAGCTGCCCGCTATTATGGCCGCAACGTTATCTGTGAAAAGTTTATTACCGGATTTGATTTCAGGGTATTGGTCATCAATTATAAATTCATTTGCGCGGCGCTTCGCACACCTGCATCTGTTGTAGCAGACGGGGTGCATACAATTCAATGGCTGGTGGATGAAACCAACAAGGACCCACGCAGGGGATTCGGTCATGAAAAAGTGCTGACTCAAATCAAGATCGATGACTTTACACAAAAAATGCTGGATGAAAAAGCTTATACGCTGGAAACAATTCCCCCCAAAGGCGAATTGATATTACTGAAACCAACGGCAAACCTCTCTACCGGTGGCACATCTTCAGATGTGACAGATGACGTAAACCCCGTGAACATTTTCCTGGCTGAAAGAATTGCGAAAATCATCGGTTTGGATATTTGCGGGATCGACATCATGGCTTCTGACCTGCGTACTCCTTTGTTCGAAAGCGGTGGCGCCGTACTGGAAGTAAATGCAGCCCCGGGTTTTAGAATGCACGTAGAACCTTCAGAAGGTATTGCGAGAAACGTTGCAGAACCGGTGGTGGATATGTTATACCCGAAAGGCATGGATGGCCGGATTCCCATCATTGCAATCACCGGTACCAATGGCAAAACAACAACCAGCCGGCTTACAGCACATATATGTAAAACCGCCGGCTATAAAGTGGGCTTCACCACTTCTGATGGTGTCTATATTCAAAACCAGCTGATGATGAAAGGAGATTGCACAGGTCCACGTAGTGCAGAGTTTGTGTTGAAAGATCCAACCGTAGATTTTGCTGTGCTTGAATGTGCACGCGGGGGAATTTTAAAAAGCGGGCTCGCCTTTGCCCATTGCGATGTTGCCATCGTAACAAATGTAACGGCTGATCACATAGGGCTCGGCGGTATTCAAACCCTTGACCAGATGGCAAAGGTAAAAGCAGTGCTGCCCGAAACTGTTTTCCCACATGGCTTTAGCATTTTAAATGCTGATGATGACCGCGTTTATGATATGCGCAAAGGACTTGAATGTAAAATTGCGTTATACAGCATGGATGAAAACAACCCGAGGATCAGGCAGCATTGTAAAAAAGGAGGAATGGCTGCCGTTTACGAAAATAGCTATGTTACCATCATGAAAGGAAACTGGAAGCTGCGGATTGAGAAGGTTTCTGAAATTCCGATCACATTCGGAGGCAAAGCGATACACAATATCATGAATACTTTGCCCTCTGTATTGGCCTGTTATTTATTCAGGAACATTAAAATAGAGGACATCAGGCTTGCCCTCCAAACATTTATTCCTTCCTCTTCTCAGACGCCAGGGCGTTTGAATTTGTTCCAGTTCAAAACATTTAAATTCCTGGTTGATTTCGCACACAATCCTGCCGGGTTGCAGCTGCTGTGTGATTTCGTAAATACATTTGAGGAATCTCCCAAGGTGGGGATCATCAGTGGCACCGGCGACAGGAGAGATGAGGATATACGTGAGATCGGCAGGATATCAGCGAAAAATTTCGATGAGATCATCATCAGGCAGGACAGGAATTTGCGAGGCAGAACTGCGCAGGAGATCATCGACCTGCTGGTGGAAGGCATTAATGAATCCAGGACAAAAGATATACCGGTAGTAATTTTACAAAAGGAAGAGGATGCGATCAGGCACGCTTATAACACGGTAAAACCCAACTCGATCATTACGATCATGTGCGACGTTGTGCCGGATGCCCTTGAGTTTATCAAAAAATTAAAAGAGAAAGAAGATGCCAGCTAGGGATTGAAGTTTTCCGCGGGTATGAACTGATATCCATCTCTGCGGATTTTATGTTTGAAATTTTACTGGTTACCCTTACTTTTGCAATCCATTTTGCCCCATAGTATAAAGGTAGTACGACAGATTTTGATTCTGTTTGTTGAGGTTCGAATCC
>JBDUCQ010000142.1:0-6976 GCA_040003385.1 Ginsengibacter sp.
CGTTCTTTACAACAAAGCCAACAGGACAAGGAACAGGATTGGGTTTATCATTAAGTTATGATATTATTAAAGCACATGGAGGTGAAATAAAAGTGGAAACGCAGCCTGCCGAAGCGGCAGCGCAGGCAGGAAAGGAGGATCAGGGAACAGAGTTTAGTATTCGGTTGCCCATTGCCTGAATTGGGATTTATTGGAGGATTAAATGGAATTTATCTGACTCAATCATAATAATCATTTATTCATATAAATCAGAGTTCAGACAATTTATGATATCATTAAAGCACACGGAGTAGAATTGCAGTAAATACAATTGAAGACTGATTTAAATTTATTATTGAGTTATCTTAAGACGATGAATTGCAATCATTGATGAATATATTTAACTTCACTTTTAACACCAGGTTTTTTCAGTTTTACATAACTAGCGCTTACATGAAAATTCTCTGCCCACTCTATTTTTTAATATTAATTTTTTCGCTTTCAAGCGGCAGCATTGCACAAACACAGCAGGTAAAATTTGATCTTGTCACAGGAAAAAATGGTATCTCACTGGGACAAATTACATCGATTGCCCAGGATCCCTATGGCGTCATGTGGTTTACGGATCAAACAAACCGGTGTATCACCAGGTATGATGGAAACACCATGACAAAGTACCAGCATGATCCAAAAAATCCGAATTCCCCGGCAGGCATCTATCCAGAATTTATAATGTCCGATCCTTCAGGGATCCTGTGGATCGGTTATTATGGGATGGGCTTCGACAAGTTTGATCCGGCAACGAATAATTTTACCCACTTCCAGCATCGTCAAAATGATTCACAGAGTTTGGCCAATGATACTGTTCCTTATTTACTACTTGACCACCTGGGAAATCTATGGGTAGCAACTTATAGAGGATTGGATCTTCTGGACCAGAAAACCGGTAAATTCAAACACTATGCTCATGATCCCCGCGACTCTACCAGTCTTAGCTGGAATAGGATAAGGATACTTTATGAAGACCACCAGGGAAATTTGTGGATCGGTACCGGGCTCGCATGGGACCCGAACAATGAAGGAGGCTTGAACCGGTTCAATCGTGCAACCGGAACTTTTACACGTTACATGAATGATCCAGGTAATTCTCACTCCCTGATTAATAACAAGGTGAGGGCCATCTTTGAAGACAGCCAGGGAACTTTTTGGGTGGGTACCCTGGGCGATGGACTGCATACAATGGACAGGAAAACCGGCTTGTTTGAAAGACATCTTTATGATTCAACAAAACCAGGCGAATTAAGCAGGCCTGCGCTGAAGGATCAATACGACCACATTACTTTTATTACAGAGGATGCAGAAAAAAATTTATGGATTGGAACATTTGGCAATGGCCTGAACAGGTACGATCCACTCACAAAAAAAGTAACTCACTTTGCCGGTGGCACTAGTAAGACAGGACCATTTAAAGACAATAGTGTATGGTGGGCTTTTCCATCCTCCAATGGTCTCTTGTGGGTAAGCACACAAGAATTGAACACCTACAAAATTGATATTTACCATACTGAATTTACTTTTCATTCTACAGGCACCCTGGGATTGAATTATATTTATGAAGAAACACCAACCATTTTATGGTTTGCTACAGATAACGGCCTTGTACGAAATGACCTTAAAACCGGATCTGCTCAACGTTTTATGCACGATCCACAAAATCCTACAAGTTTAAACAGTAAAAGTACCGGTGTTATTCTTAAAAACAGCCAGGGTAACCTGTTGGTCTGCACCTGGGGAGGAGGATTGAACATCTTTAATCAAAATACGCAAACCTTTACTCATTTACAGCATGATCCGAATAATGATGAAAGCCTGATCAATGATACCCTCATTTCAGTTTATGAAGACCGGGATCTGAACTTATGGGTAAGCACATTCAGTCATGGGTTTGACATGATAGACAGGAAGACAGGGAAATTTATGCACCATCAGAATGACCCGCTGGATACAAATACTGTGAGTGAAAATTTTGTTGTCTTATTTACCGAAGATGGGCCGGATGACCTTTGGCTCAGTACCGGTAATTATGGTGGGATCAATAAACTGAACAGGAAAACCGGAAAATTCACCCACTACCTTTTAGGCAACAGTACGCCCATTATTTATAAAAGTTCCAATGGAACAATTTGGGCGGGAGGCGATGAGGGATTGTACCGTTACGACAAGAAACTGGATGATTTTACAATCATAGACCACGAAATAACCGGCGAGAATATCAAGAGCATCCGGTCAATAATTGAAGACAATAACAAAAACCTTTGGATTGGTTCTACCAATGGAATATACATGTTCAACCCGGGAAAAAATCAGATGATTTATTACGGACGCGACAATGGTATCAATGCAGGAAATCTTAATTATTCAGGTTCTAATAATGGCCATGCAGGTCAAATTTACTTTGCAGCTAATTCCGGATATTACGAATTTTATCCCGGGAGGATCAAGATAAATCTGAATCCTGCTAAAATTTATTTCAACAATTTTTGGCTCAATGGTAAATTGATAAAGCCAGGGCTTGATAACCTGCTTCAGCAACCCCTTATTGCTACAAAGCAAATACACCTCAATTATGATCAAAATATTTTCTCCTTTAGTTTTTCAGTGATTGATTATGATGGTGACCAGGATAAAACCACCTATTATGAGCTTGAAAACTATGATAAAAACTGGCGTGCCTCAGGACCGGAAAACAGGGTATATTATTTTAATGTTCCGCCAGGCAAATACACCTTCAGGATAAAATCAATCAATCACAGGAACGGATTATGGGAAGAAAAAAATATAGTGATACTTATTTCTCCGCCGTGGTGGAAAACCTGGTGGGCGTATTTGCTTTTTGGCTTGTTGCTGGCTGCTTCAATGTGGGGCATTATTTATTATCGATCCCGAACGTTACGCCGGCAAAATAAGATCCTTGAAGAAAAAGTTGAACACCGGACTGCGCAATTAAAAACATCTCTTGAAGATTTAAAATCAACACAAACACAGCTTATACAAAGAGAGAAAATGGCAAGCCTTGGTGAACTTACCGCAGGCATCGCTCATGAAATACAAAACCCTTTGAACTTCGTCAACAATTTTTCAGAGGTAAATACAGAGCTGATCGATGAGATGAAGCAAGAACTTAAAACAGGGAATGTAGATGCAGCAATCAATGTTGCCAATGACATACAGGAAAATAATGTAAAGATCACAGAGCATGGTAAACGCGCAGATGGAATTGTAAAAGGAATGTTGCAGCATTCCCGCACCAGTGCAAGCCAGAAGGAACCCACTGATATCAATGCGCTAGCCGATGAATACTTAAGGCTGAGCTATCACGGGTTGCGTGCAAAAGATAAAACATTCAACTCCGCCATACAAACTGATTTTGATGAAAGCCTGTCTGCCGGCAAGGCAGGAATAGGTCTCATTAATATTATACCCCAGGAGATAGGAAGGGTACTCTTAAATTTATTTACGAATGCTTTTTATGCAGTTTCCGAAAAATCCAATCTTCTCCATCAAACTACTAATGGTGAAAGCAAGACGGATAAAAATTATGAACCCCTCGTCTCGGTAAGTACAAAAAGGAACGGCAATCAAGTATTGATAACAGTAATGGACAATGGGAATGGTATACCTGAGAAAGTAATAGACAAGATCTTTCAGCCATTTTTTACTACCAAGCCTGCAGGGCAGGGAACCGGTTTGGGATTATCACTTAGCTATGATATCATCAAAGCGCACAGCGGAGAAATAAAAGTGGAGACCAAGGAAGGCGAGGGAACAACATTTGTTATTCAGTTGCCTTTTTAAATAGTATGCTTAAACGATGTTCTCATATCATTCTTTTGCTTGGTTTACCATTGTTCTGTTTATCACAAAATGGCAAACCTCTTGATTCAACCGGGAGTAAGGATTTGGATAGCCTTCAGCAAAAGCTTCATTCAGCTTCAGATGACTCAACTTTAATTATAGCGTTTGAGCGCATTGCTTTCTTTTACGGATTCTTCAATATTGATTCTTCGGTAAAGTATTTTGATAAGGGACTTCGTTTAGCCAGGCAAAAGCAGCTTGCATGGGCGGAGGCTAGGCTATTAGCAGGCCTTAGTGGTGTAATGGAAAACCAGGGAAAATTTGCAGAAGCGTTTGAACTGCTATTTCAATCGCTGAAAATTGCAGAAAAAAGTAAGAGTGGCTATGATATTGCAAGGGCCAACCGCAGGATTAGTGGGGTATATTTTGAACTGGAAAACTATCCAAGGGCAATAGCCTATATTATAAAGGCTTTGCAAATAGATGAAGTCAACAGATTGGAGGGCAAAGTTGCCATAGACCACTATGCTTTAGCAGATGCTTATGAGAAAATAAATAAACTTGATTCAGCAGCTGTCCATATAAACATAGCGCTTAAACAAAAAGATCATCTCAAAGGTTTGATGCAATATGTATATGACATAGATGGACACATCTGGCAAAAAAGAGGAAATAATGCACAAGCATTTTTTAGTTACAATGAAGGATTTAAAGAGGCTCAAAAAAGCAGCGATCTAATAGGTTCGTCCCAAATATGTGCAGATATTTCAGGTTTGTATTTACATCTTGGCGTAAGAGATTCTGCGATTTTCTATGCTTTAGAAGGATATAATTCCGGTAAAGAAATATCATTCAAAAAAGGGATTATGTTAAACTGCAATTTGCTTGCAGAAATATATGATTCAACTCAACCCTCGCTGGCACTTCAATATTATAAAATTGCTGTTGCTGCGAAAGACGGGTTGTTTGGAGTGAATAACCTTCAAACCATACAAAATCTTATTTCAGGAGAAGAAGCAAAGCAAAAACAACTGGAAGAAGCAGAAGCAGCCTATAAAGAAAAATTAAGATGGTATGGGCTATTATCAGGGCTGGCTGTGCTTTTAGTTATCGCTTTCCTGCTTTTTCGCAATAATCTTCACAAACAAAAAGCAAATGCTTTGCTGCGGCAACAAAAGCAAAAAGTAGAAAGCACTTTATCAGAATTAAAATCCACACAGCTACAGTTAATCCAAAGCGAAAAGATGGCGAGTCTTGGTGAACTTACCGCAGGCATCGCTCATGAAATACAAAACCCGTTAAACTTCGTCAACAATTTTTCTGAAATAAATAAAGAATTACTTTTTGAAATGAAAGATGAAATCGGGAAAGGAAATATTGAGGAAGTACAATCAATTGCAGATAATTTAATAAGCAACCAGGAAAAAATAAATCATCATGGTAAGCGTGCAGATGCAATTGTAAAAGGCATGCTGCAACATTCAAGACAAACATCAGGTACAAAAGAACCAACAGATATTAATGCATTGGCAGATGAATATTTACGGTTAAGTTATCACGGGCTTCGTGCAAAAGAAAAAGATTTTAATGCAACTATGAAAACAGATTTTGATGAATCGATTGGTAAAATAAATATCATTCCTCAGGATTTTGGAAGAGTGCTTTTGAATTTATACAACAATGCATTTTATTCAGTGAATGAAAAAAATGCTTCGATAAGCTCAGCAGCTTCGACAACCTTGCCTGCCGGACAGGCAGGCTCAGCTTCAGGTTATGAACCAACAGTTTCGGTGAGTACTAAAAAAGAAAATGATAAGCTTATTCTTTCTGTTCGTGATAATGGTAATGGAATCCCTCGGAAAGTATTAGATAAAATTTTTCAGCCATTCTTTACAACCAAACCAACAGGCCAGGGAACTGGATTGGGCTTGAGCCTGAGCTATGATATTATAAAAGCACATGGCGGTGAAATAAAAGTGGAAACTAAGGAGGGTGAAGGCAGTGATTTAATAATTCAATTACCTATATAAATCATAAATATCAATTAATCATATAAATCATGCCCGACTGAACGGAATGGGCAGGGTTCAGACTATTTATGATATCATTAAAGCGCACGGAGAGAAAATAAAAGTGACACAAAAGAAGACGTAACTGAATTTACTGTTTATTTACCATAAATTATATACTACAGAAAATTTAAGAATAATAATATGAAACATCACCTAAGTAATTTCATATTTCTAGTTATGGTTTTATTAGCTGGTGAATGCCCGGTATTGTCGCAGCGGGTCACTTTTAATTCCGTACCACCACCGGAGATAGATCCATGGAGCATCGTTATAAGCATCACCCAGGACAGCCAGGGATATATGTGGTTTGCAGGCAACGGTATCCACCGGTATGATGGAATGCATGTAGTTACCTATCGTAATGATCCGTTAAATCCTAACTCGCTTGCAGCTAATGCGGTGGAGACTTTATTTGCTGATGATAATAACCTGATCTGGATTGGAACCCAGGGAGCTGGAATGGATTGCTTTAACACCGTTAAAAAAACGTTTACCCACTACCCTCACCAACAAGGGAATGAAAACTCCATTTCAGGCGGGACCATTGCTGCGATTACGAAAGACCGGGAAGGTAATATCTGGATTGGTACCGGTGAAGGCCTTGACCGGCTGGATCCAAAAACAGGTAAATTCGTTCACTACAGGTACAATGCAGGCGATTCAACAAGTTTGAGTAATGATATGATTCGTGCCATTTTTGTAGACAGGCAGGATGTAGTTTGGGTGGGAACGGGTAGTCCTTTTCACAACGATGCCGAAATAAACAATAAAGCAGGCGGGCTAAACAAACTCGACAAAAAGACAAATAAGTTTACCAGGTATTTACATAACGACAATGATCCTTACAGCCTTATCGATAACAGGGTAAGGGCTATTTATGAAGACAGTCATGGAACGTTTTGGGTGGGCACTGCGGGTGATGGGTTGCATTCTTTAGACAGGGTAACGGGGAAGTTTAAACGATATCCGTATGACCCGGTAAAATTAAGCCGCTCACCGTTGGGAACAACGTTTACCTGGGTGGATGATCATATCACATTTATCAGGGAAGATGCTGTCGGATCGTTGTG
>JBDUCQ010000003.1:0-61545 GCA_040003385.1 Ginsengibacter sp.
GTATCACCTACTGGTTCCACCAGGTGGTTATGCATATTGAACCCCTGCGGGGTTGGTTTGAGGAAATCTCATTACTTATCCAGTGGCAGTACCAGTGTTATTCAAATTCAAAATCCTGCGGAGTTGAGCTATTTCGGGTCCTTACCATTGGTTTTAGCCAAGTCCTTTCTCATTTTAACCACTTGGAGTTATGCGTGTGCATATATTCGTATAATTATCTAATAATTCGTGTAATTCGCAAATAATTCGTGTAATTAGTGTTAAAGAAATTCGTGTAATTCGTGTTAAAGAAATTCGTGTAATTCGTGTTTTAGCTTTTCAGGTTTTCCTCTTTGTTTTATCTTGCCATAAATAAATTCCAGGAATGAAAAATTTTTTAATCATCTCAAATTTCATACTCTTATTTCTTGTTGCTATTCTTTATTACCTCTATTTTAAATCCACCAAACAAGAGGCGCAGCAATCTAAAACGATCGCTGCAACAACCGTTCATACCGGTAATAAGGTGGCGTATATCGACCTGGATTCATTACAGAATAATTATGAATATTATAAAAAGATAAAAGGGGAATACGAACGCAAGCAGGTAGCAAGCAATGATGAGATATCAGGTATGCAGAAACGCTATCAGAACAGGGCCATGCAACTCCAGCAAAAAGGACCAACCATGAACCAGCAAGAGCAGGAATCTGCTATGAAGGAAATCAACCAGATGCAGCAGGATTTACAAACAAAAAAGCAATCCCTTGACAATGAATTGTTCAATTACAATTCGAAAATGAAGGAAGACATATTAACACGGATCCAGAATTATTTGAAAGAGTACAACAGCAATGGCAAGTATGATTACATTTTTTCTTATGAGCCAGGATTCATGTTTTACAAGGATACTTCACTGAATATTACGAACGACGTGATCTCCGGGTTGAATTCATTGTATTCGAAAAATAAAAAATGATTCAACAATACCTTACTTACAGAGCTCTTCATCAGACAGCTTGGTTCCTAAATCTTCCCATCACCGTTTACATAACCAAAACAAAAGTAGATTCAAAGTCAAATAAATAATTATCTTCAAGTCCCATCCAACTTGATTTTTATATGACTGAACAGGCACCTGCTTTTAAACCTTCGCTTGGACTTTTCGATGCAACCATGATTGTTGCCGGTTCTATGATTGGTTCTGGAATTTTTATCGTGAGTGCCGACATCACACGTAACGTTGGCAGTGCGGGATGGCTTATTGCTGTATGGCTCATCACAGGCTTTATGACATTGATCGCTGCAATGAGCTACGGAGAGTTGAGCGCAATGTTTCCACGGGCTGGTGGTCAATACGTTTACCTGAAAGAAGCTTTCAACCCGCTTACCGGATTTTTATATGGATGGAGTTTCTTTACAGTGATCCAAACAGGTACTATTGCCGCGGTGGGCGTTGCGTTCTCAAAATTTGCAGGCTATTTTTTCCCCGCCTTAGAGCTCAAAGATGAAAATATCATTTTGAATTTAGGTTGGCTCAGGATATACCCTGCCCAGCTTGTTTCCATTGCGCTGATCACTTTTCTTACTTATACAAATACAAAAGGAGTAAAAGGGGGGAAATGGATTCAGAATATTTTTACTACCACAAAATTATTGTCACTTTTTGGTTTGATCATAGCTGGTTTTATTTTTTTTAAACCAGGCGTATGGCAGGCCAACTGGACCAATGCATGGGAAATGAAAAGTTTCGCACAGGATGGTACAATCACAGGCGTGTTGGGTGCAGCAGTATTGGGCGCAATTGCGGCTTCAATGGTTGGTTCAATTTTCAGCAGTGATGCATGGAACAATGTAACTTTTATTGCAGGTGAAATCAGGAATCCGAAAAGGAACATCGGTTTGAGTTTATTTTTAGGAACGTTGATTGTAACGGTAATCTATGTGAGCGCAAACCTGATGTATACTGCAGTACTTCCGCTACACGATATTGCCTTTGCACCACAGGACAGGGTTGCAGTGGCAGCGTCTAATTCCATATTTGGTAATATCGGCACCTATGTAATTGCAGTCATGATCATGATCTCCACGTTCGGGTGTAACAACGGTCTTATTTTAGCAGGAGCTCGAGTATATTATACAATGGCAAAAGATGGATTATTTTTTAAGAATGCAGGTACATTAAACAGGCACGCCGTTCCTTCATGGGCTTTGTGGGCGCAATGTATTGTAGCTGCAATCCTTTGTTTAAGTGGAAGATATGGCGACCTGCTGGACATGGTCTCTTTTGTGGTTGTGATTTTTTATGTTCTCACTATTGCCGGTATTTTTATATTAAGAAAAAAAAGGCCTGATGCAGAGCGGCCCTATAAAGCGTTTGGTTACCCGGTTTTACCAGCTTTATACATCATATTGGGCATTTCATTTTGCATCCTGTTGATCATTTACAAGCCCCAGTTTACGTGGCCCGGATTGATCATCACACTGATCGGTATACCGGTTTATTTTATTGCAGTGTCAAATAAAAATAAGAAAAATATTGTGTGATGCCTGTTGATTTTGACAAATTGTTCAGGGACATAACAAAATTAAAAGTTGTTGTGATAGGTGATGTTATGCTCGACACCTACTGGTGGGGAGATGTAGATCGGATTTCTCCCGAAGGGCCCGTACCCGTGGTTGCAGTTACAAACAGGGAACACCGGGTTGGCGGAGCGGGGAATGTTGCACTGAATGTTCGTTCTCTTGAAGGCTCAGTATCAGTTATCAGCATAGTAGGAGACGACCATGAGGGAGAACAGTTAACAAAACTCATGGCAGATAAAGACATTGATACAAGTTTTATCCTAAAGTCTTCTACAAGGGTTACCACCAATAAAATAAGGATCATCGGACGCAACCAGCAGATGATGAGATTGGATGCTGAGACTACCCGGGAAATAGAAGAAGATCATGCCAATGAATTATTCCGGCAGCTGGAAAATTGTGCGGGTTTAAAAATGCCGGAAGTGGTTATTTTACAGGACTACAACAAAGGGGTACTGACTGAGCCCTTCATCAAAAAAATAATTGACTTTTGTAATGCAAATAACATTGTTTGCGCGGCTGATCCCAAAATAAAAAATTTCTTTGCTTATAAAAATGTAACCTTATTCAAACCCAATCTAAAGGAAGTCAGGGAAGGTCTTCAAATATTATCAGGAGTTTTTACAATCGATAAAATGAGCGAGGTACATCAGCTCCTAAAGGAAAAGGTCCTGCACAAAATTTCACTCATTACCATGTCTGAAAAAGGGGTATTCTACGAAAGTGATGACGCCAGTGGTATCATTTCTTCACACATACGGAACATTGCAGACGTAAGCGGTGCCGGCGATACTGTGATCGCCGTGGCCTCGTTAATTTATGCAGTAACAAAAAGCGTAATTTTGATGGCTGAGATTGCCAATATTGCTGGTGGCCTGGTTTGTGAAGAAGTGGGCACCATCGCAATTGATAAACAAAAATTGCTGGCCGAGTGCAAACGATTATTGGTGTCTCCAAGAGTTTAAAATACATTAATTAACGGGAATTTCTTATTTAACCAGGTACAATGCAAAAATTTTCGATCGTAATTCATGGTGGTGCCGGAACAATCTTAAGGGAAGATATGACCGAAGAGCTTGAAATTTCTTATCGTGAAGCACTGCAACAAGCACTGGATGCAGGCTATGCAGTTTTAGAAAACGGGGGAACAGCAGTTACTGCAGTCAAAGCGGCAGTAATTTATTTAGAGGACAACGACCTGTTCAATGCCGGTAAGGGTGCAGTTTTCACCAAAAAAGGAGTAAATGAAATGGATGCAGCGATCATGAGTGGCAAAACGCTTGAGGCTGGTGCCGTTGCAGGTGTTCGTAACATCCGCAACCCTATTGAACTGGCAGAAGAGGTGATGTTGCACAGCGGCCATGTTTTTTTGAGTGGAAAGGGTGCTAATGATTATGCGATCAGGCAGGGAATAAAGCTGGAGCCTGATGAATATTTTTATTCGCAGTACCGTTATGATCAGTGGAGGGAAATACGCGACAGTGATCTTTACCAACTGGATCATAAAAGCGATAAGTTGGTAGGCTTGATGAACGATAAAAAATTTGGAACTGTCGGCGCTGTGGCTTGCGATACTGAAGGGAATATTGCAGCGGCCACTTCCACAGGCGGTATGACCAACAAGCGGTATGGCAGGATAGGCGATAGTCCAATGATCGGTGCCGGTACCTATGCTAACAATAAAACATGTGCCATATCATGCACAGGCCATGGAGAAGTTTTTATAAAGGCGGTTGCAGCGTATGACGTAAGCTGCCTGATGGAATATAAAAATAAGAGCCTGCAAGAAGCCTGCGAGGAAGTGGTGTTGAAAAAACTAGTGGTAATGCAGGGGGATGGTGGATTGATCGGAGTAGATTCAAAAGGAAATACATCGCTTGTTTTCAATAGCGCAGGCATGTACCGCGGAGTAAGATCCAGTGATGGAATTTCTTCTATTTGTATTTATGGGAATTAGTTGGAAATTTCCACATTGATCTTTTTGAAGCCAATCCCCCGCAGAAGGTTGTCAATAACCAATATCGCCCTTTGACCTGCTTTTTCAAGGATCTTATTTTGAAGCGCCCGTTGCTCAATTTTATTTCTCATTCTTATTTTGATCTGGGTTACCTCTTCTCCGGACCATTTGCCTTCTTCATCAAAGGTTTCGAAATCCGAAGGATTCATAATAAGGCTTTGTATTTCCGGCCGTGGCAATTCAATACTCACAGAATCTTTCAGAACCCGGATATTTTTTTCATCGATTTTTGTAAGATCAATCCCTGCCGTGGTTGTGCCCTTACCAATCAGCACAATTTTGTCTGGCACAGGTCTCAAACCCGGGAATGAAGGCAGGTTTTTAGGTTTTGATGAATCCATTACGACCTCGTCGTACATACTGATGGTTGAAAGCAATGAAAGCTTGTTGATTTCTTTTACCAGGATGGGTGTCTCGGCGATGAGTATGGGCTTTCTTTTGAAAAGATCTCCAAAGGAAGGAAGCCAATGAATTTTTTGGAATAAAAAAATAATGACCAGCACTGCTGCAACAATCACAAGATATTTTTTTATCTGTTTTCTCACTTTATTGGAGCGGGGTATTTACCATATCGTAATCGATGCTGATTTTTTCATATCCCAGCCTCCTGAGAAAACCGGTGAGAATAAAATTCGCATTGATCTCCGCTGTTTGCAATATACCCAGGCTGTCGGCGCTCTTGCGAATGTTTGATTCTCCCTGTACGGCAAAAGCATCGATTTCAGCTGAAGAAAATGATGACCGGAGAAGAGAGACATCTTCATATTCAGTTTTGAGGTCTTCAGGTTTTATATCAAGACTAAGAAGAGTGGCGTGCGGTAAATGAAGTGAGATGCTTTTGTTTTGAATGTCAATATTTTTTTCAGTGATCTTTGAAAGATCGATCCCGGCTCGTAGTGTAGCCTTGCAGCTCATCAGGATCTTTCGTGTACCGATTTTGAACCAGGTATCATCACTCGCCCTGATGATCTTGGTGACCACATATTCTACCGTAACGAGATCATTCAGTTCTTTTAGCATCATTGCTTTTTCTTGCCGTTCTTTCAGATTGTGGTGTTTACATCCGGCAGTGATGAAGAGAAAGCCGAACAAACAAAATAAGGACAGCAGGCGCATTATTGCAATTTACTGAACCTTGTTAGATTGTAAATTATAAATTTGCGTAAAGCAGTACATGAAAACATATGCCGTAATAGTTGCAGCCGGAACCGGAAGCCGGATGAAGAGCGAAGTGCCAAAACAGTTTATGCTGCTGAATAACAAACCGGTCCTCTTTTATTCAGTGCAAAGATTTTTGCAGGCATACGATGACCTGGAAGTTATCCTGGTGCTGCCTGCAGATCATATGGCAAATGGGCAGGAAATTGTGGATGGTTTTTTCGACAGCAAAAGAATAACGATATGCGAAGGCGGAAGAACTCGTTTTCATTCTGTGAAAAACGGGTTGTCCCTGATTGAATCGGAAAGCATCATATTTGTACATGATGGTGTAAGGTGCCTGGTGACAACCGGGTTGATAGATCGTTGTTTTAAAGCAGCCGTTGAATTTGGAACTGCAGTTCCTGTTGTGGACATGAAGGAAAGTGTAAGGCTGATCACAGAAGATGGAAATGAACCGGTTGAGCGTGATTCAGTGAAAATTGTACAAACACCACAGGCATATCACAGTAAAATTTTATTGCCGGCTTTCACAATTGATTACAAAGAAAAATTCACAGATGAAGCGTCCGTGGTAGAAGCCTATGGATTAAAGATCCACCTGGTAAAGGGGGAAGAAAATAATATCAAAATAACACTCCCCTCAGATCTTTTGTTTGCAGAAACATTATTGTCTGAACCATGATTTGGGGAGAATTTTTGATTAAAAAAGATAAACATAGATCAAATGTATAGTTAACTTTCTCCTAATAATCTTTAAAATCTACTTCAAATCGTGGTTCAGATTATTTCTTAAATAATTTTATCAACCGGGGCAGCCTGTTTACTCTTAATCCCGGGTATTTTTCCGGCGTAGCTCCAAATCCCTCGTAGAAGCGTGCAATGCTTTTAATATCGCTTCCTTCAAAATCAAGCAATAAAGGTTTGCCGGAAAATTCCCTGATCACCTCATTCATCAAAAAATGAGATGATCCTGTATTCTTGCTTTGAGGGATATTGGCGCCAAGAATAAAATAAATTCTTTTGTTTGAGAAAAAAAATATGGCCGAAGAGAGCAGTTCTCCCGATGGATCAAATACTCCGTAGGTTGTTGCCTTGTTCAACCCTGCCAGGTGTTGACAGAGTAAATAAAAATTTAGAAAATCTTTATTTTTTACACCCGAAAAAGAACGTGTTTGTTTTTTAGCAAGCCCAATCACTTTCCTGGCATCAATATTTTTCTCAAGATATAAACCTTTTCGAACAGCTTTTTTTATGTTGCGGACATGATTTTCTGAGAAATTGTCACGGGTGCTTTCATAATTGTGGTTCAATCGCAAAACGTAATTATTTCTCTCATACAATTCAAAATTACTGATTGAAAAAAAATTACCCCGATTCAGGTAGATATCCCAGTATTTGAATTTGGCCGGGACGTTTTCAAGGAATGCCTGAACGGTGGTGTGCTTTATGTTGTTGCCGAATATCCCAAGAGACGCTGTAAAATAAGGCTGATATAGATATTCGATCTGGTATTTTTTATTAAATGGCAATGGCATTACTACCTGATAATCATCCAGCACCAGTGCATCCCATTGCCTGCACATATTGTCGAGGTAAAATGAATAGGCATAGATCAAACCGTTACCTGCATTGGAAATACAGGCATCCCACTTTTCTTTGTTGATTTCTTCATTTTTGATATAGAGAGGGGAATGCAGGTTTTTTCGCATCGGCAATGATTTACAATGGAGCGGCTGGTATGAATTTTTTCAGATCAAAATTCTGGATATCGATGCTGAATGAAATATTTTTCCAGAATCTTTTTTCGCCAAGTGTCGATTTAAAATAATCAGCATATACCTTACTGTAAATTACCGGGATGTATATGTTTACAAGATCTTTCACAAGGGAGACCTGGAGACCGCCATCAAAAATAAATTTGCCGGTAGCCGGGTCTTTTTTCCATGCTTCGGCAGATGTGCCTGCATCAAAAAATAACCTCAGCGGAATTTTTACAGGCAGCACCTGGAGTGGATTTAATTTCGCAGGTATATCAGTTTTAAAATTCAGGGCTGCCAGCCAGTCGTCTGTTTTACCGATTTTTGTCGCCAGCAGGTCGGTCCGTACTTTGAAGCCTCCATCTTTTATCATCATTTGTTGTGAAGAAAATTTATCAAATTCATTTCTCCCGGTAAAATAATTGCTATAAGTATAATCTTCGTAACCTTTTGCACCACTCATATTCAGGTGATACCTGTCAGTTTCAAATTCTTGTGTGAGAGTTTTATCACCCACGTAAGAAAATTTTCCGGCAAACAATCGTACAGCCGCACCTCCACCTGCAGGGTAATTGAAAAAATAGTTGCCGGTAAAAGTGGTTCTTACAAATCCTTTTCCCTGCTCCGCCATTAATTCTGCTTTGTAAGGGTACAGTACCCTGTTGTTCTCCACAACATAGCGAAGCTGGTTCAAAAATCGGCTGAAACGTGGATACGTGATCAGGTCCACCTGGTTTACAGTATCTCTAAAAAAGGAAATTCCATCTTCCCGGATAAAGAAGGTTTTCCATTGTATGAACTTTGTGATCGTGCTTCGGGGATTTCTTTCCCTGAAAATCATTTTTAAAGAAGGGACTATTTTAGAAAAGCCCAGGTATTTTATGGTTGCAGAGTCGGTAAAAGAGTCGGTGCTGAATGTGGCGGCGTTCACTGATAATTCTGCTTTGCGTACCGGCCCATAACTTGTACGGTTATACGCGATCCTTCCAAAGCCTGTAAATTTTTTACTTCCTGTTGCATACATTGGAGCCACAAAGAATTGAAAGCGACTGGATGGGATAGTGTAGTTGTGGACTGCAATGCCAACCATCAGCTTATCATAATAGTTGATTCCTAAAGCGGGCAAAACAAAAATATAATTGCGTTTTGTGGTTTCTTTGAAGCTGAAAAAAGGGACTACCTGGATATTTTTAGATGAACTTTTTACCACCAGTGGTCCTTTTTTATTGAGCAAATTAAAAATGGAATCCTGGTTTTTGCCACTCACTTCTTCCACCACCAGCTTAAAGTCTGCTGGTCGCGGGTGTTTGAATTTCCATCGTTCAAAATATGTATGAAGACTGCTGTCAAAAACTTCTTTTCCCACATTGTCCTCGAGCAGTTTCATCCATTTCCCTGTTTTATAATATGCAATCATATTATAGTTCACCTCTGAAAATTTTTCCGAAGATGTTTCGATGGGCTGGTCGGTTTTTTTAAGAAGAAGTGCCTGGTAAAGCCAGGCCATTGGATCCGTGGGCACGCGGGTTTTTAAGAAATGTGATTTGGGGTTTATATCTGCAAGCGATACACCTGGATATTTTAATTCAATATAACGGTTGTCGAAATAGGTATTCATTCCTTCGTCCATCCACGGATGCTGCCTTTCATTCGAGGCCAGGATTCCATAATTCCAGTTATGTCCAACTTCGTGCTCAATTGTAAGATCCAGGTCTTTTTCAGAAGCTGCCGGTGAGATGCTGGTGATCATAGGATACTCCATTCCGCCATCGAATCCCATCCTTGCTTCAAGAGCTGTTACAACATTGTAGGGATATTCACCCAGCCATTCACTCCTGGTCCTTACTGCTTCCTTTATAAAATAAATACTGTTTTTCCAAATGGCTGCACCTGAAGGAGTAAAAAAAGAATATGCATCAACAATTCTGCCCGATCGCAATTGAAGGGTATCGGTTCTCACGATGAACGATTTATCAGCAAACCATGCAAAATCATGTACATCCTTTTGAAGGTATCTCAGGGTTTTAGTTTCTTTGGAAGATATGGTTTGCGGTTCATTTTCTGTTTTGTGAAGATTTGATTTTGAAATGTTCGCAGGAGCCTGCGGTGGAAATTTTAGCCTTGATTTTTCCAGTAACCAATTTTTTTCTTCTTCATTCTGCAGTTCACCGGTTGCAGCAAGTACATAATTTTTTGGTAAAGTGATCTGCACGTCAAAATTTCCAAATTCACTGTAAAACTCTCCCTGGTCAAGATATGGAATCGGATGCCAGCCTTCCTCGTCATATACTGCCGGCTTAGGATACCATTGGGTTACCTGGTATGATTGTCCGACATGACCACCTCTTGAAAAATTATTGGGTAACTTTTCGTGAAACGGAGAACTGATTTCTATGGTAACGCCGGGTAAAAGGGGTGATGGAAGCATCAACTTCACAACATCGAAATATTGAGGATGATCTTCAAGCCTTGCCATATTTCCATTCACCTTAAAATCAAGACGGTTGATATATCCCCGCTGGTCATTTCCGCTAAAATAGAAGTCTGTCCTGCCATTTTCTAAAAGCTGGTCACTGAAATCCGTTTTGTCATTTTTATAAGCGTTTGGCCAAAGGTGAAACCAGATGAAATTAAGTGTATCAGGAGAATTGTTGGTGTAACCGATTTTTACTGCCCCAGTCAAAGTATTGTCTGCATCATTGAGTGTTACATCTATTTTATAATTTACCTGCTGCTGGAAATATTTTGTGGGAGCGGGGCCTGACTGACTGAAAGTATTGGACTGTTGGAAAAAGATAAAAGCAAAAAAAATTTTTTTCACTAGGTGGGTTTGTTCAAAAATAGTGAATATATATATTATACCCGCGGTTGCTGAGTTCAGGGACTCATTTATATTTTGATATACTATTATTTTTTCATCCCGAAAGTCGTTCTTTGTTCCGTAGGAACATTTGGTCGGTAGAAGAAATGGTAAAATTGGTGGCGCTCGTTCCGTTAGGAACGTCTGGTGCATTAGGTTTAAATTTGCAAAAAATGGAGAAATTTATGGCCAATAGTTATACTCAGATTCATGTTCAGTTTGTTTTTGCTGTAAAATATAGGGAAGCTATTATCAGCAATGAATGGAAAGATCGGCTTCATCAGTATATAAGCGGTATTTTCCAGCAGAATAAACACAAAATGCTGCAGGTAAACAGCATGCCTGACCATATTCATATTTTTATTGGAATGAGGCCAAATCAATCCATATCATCTTTGATACAAAATGTAAAAACAGAAAGCAGCAAATGGATTAAAGAACAAAATTTTTGTTCTTACCCATTTGGCTGGCAGGAAGGGTACGGCGCTTTTTCTTATTCAAACAGCCAGGTAGCTGATGTAGTTCGATATATTCAAAATCAGGAAGCCCATCACAAAAAGGAAACATTTTTGAATGAATATAGAAAATTTTTAAAAACATTTGAGATTGATTGGCAGGAACAATACATCTTTAAAGAATTGGAATAAGCACCAGGCGTTCCTACCGGAACGCTAATTCGAGAACATATTACGCTTCTACCTACGAATTGTTCCTACGGAACATGGAAGAACTGGCTCTTAGCACCTTACCATATGAATATTGTCATTTTCCTTTGCCCAGGAATATGATACGTACAGTGTGGATCATGATCTTAAAATCAAGCGCCAACGAAATATTTTCTATATACATCAGGTCGTACTGCATTCGCTCAATCATCTCATCCACATTTTGTGCATACCCGAATTTCACCATACCCCAGCTTGTAAGGCCGGGCTTAACTTTTAGCAGGTATTTATATTCGGGATGATGCTGCACAATTTTATTGAAGTAGTATTTCCTTTCGGGCCGTGGACCTACAAGGCTCATTTCTCCAATCAATATATTCCATAATTGCGGAAGCTCATCCAATCTCCAGCGCCTCATGAATTTACCCCAGGCTGTGATTCTTTTATCATGATCACTGCTCAACAAAGGGCCGTTTTGTTCGGCGTCAGGGTACATAGAGCGCAGTTTATGAATGTTAAACCGCTTTCCTTTGAAACCAATCCTTTCCTGTGAAAAAAAGACAGGTCCGGGTGAAGAGAATTTTACCCTGATGGAAGCAAATACAATCAGGGGAGACAACAGGATCATGCCCAGCAGGGATACAATCACGTCGATCAATCTTTTAATATTTTGCTGCCATGCCGGCATCAAACCGGTGTGAAGTTCAATCAGTGGTACGCCCAGGATGTTTGATGTACGAACTGCACCGGTTAATATATCAACGTTGTCTGCAATCATTTTTACATTGACTTCTTTTTCACTGAGCCTTTGTAAAATTTTTTCCAAACCTGATCGTTCATTTTTTTCCACTGCAATGATTACTTCCCGGATCTTGTTTTTATCTATAACATTTTCCATGTTTTCAAAGGAACCCAGATCCGTGAGAAGGCCTTCAAAATTGTTAGTTTGATTGAGGGATGTATTGATGTAGCCGCAAATATGGTAGCCTGTTTTTTCTTTGTTGCCGGTGATTGATTTATACAGATCAAATGCAGTTTTATCGGATCCGATCAGCAATGTGTTGAAAAAAACTTTTCCTGATTGCAATTGATTATGCACAATGGTAAGCAGTAGAAATCTTACAAAAAATGTAATAAAAAAATGGATCGGGAATAAAATAAAAAATTTCCTGTAGTCAGTTGTATCATGATTGATGGACAGATCAATAAAAAACAGGACCAATATGCCAATAAACGTGCTGGTGATGGTAAGGAAAAGTTCAGCCAGCCTCGATTTTAAATAGATATTCCTGTAGGTGCCCAACAGGTGGTATAAGGCCAGCCAGGCCAGCGGGATCAGAAGAATGCCTGTATAAAAACGGGTGCTGAGAATAAGTTCCTGCTGCAGGTATATTTTTTGAACAACATATAACAATATCCATGAAAGGAATCCGGAAACAAAATCTCCAATTGCGTAAAAAGGTATGCTGAATCGTAATTTCAATTTACAGTATTTGGTTCTTCTGTATCTTATCCAGGATCTGGTGAGCAACTTCCATGGCCCGGAATCCATCCAGCTCATTTACTATTGTATTTGAATTGGAGAGTATTGCCCGGGTAAAGCTTTCGAGTTCTGCTTTTATTGCATTGCCCGCTTGTATGGCGGGGGCTGAGATAGCGATTGTTTTTTTGCCGTTGTTAGTTTCAATATCAAATGTAAAAACATTTTTATCAGCCGGAGATTTTAGCTTTATAATTTCCGTTTTCTGATCTAAAAAATTAATACTGATGTAAGAGTCTTTTTGAAAGAGCCTCATTTTCCTCATCTTTTTCATGCTGATACGGGAGGATGTAAGGTTTGCTACACATCCGTTGTCAAATTCGATGCGTACGTTGGCAATGTCTGGTGTATCGCTCATCACGCTTACACCATTTGCAAAAATATTTTTCACGCTGCTTTTTACAAGGCTTAGAATAATGTCGATGTCGTGGATCATCAGGTCAAGGATCACACTCACATCAGTGCCGCGGGGATTGAATTGAGCGAGCCTGTGTACCTCTATGAACATGGGACTGAGCGCGTGATCATTTAAAGCCAGGAAAGCCGGGTTGAACCGTTCTACGTGACCAACCTGGAATTTTATATTTGCTTCCCTGATCAGTTTTATTAACTCCCTGGCCTCCTCCATCGTATTGGCAAGAGGCTTTTCTACAAATACGTGCTTGCTGCTTGTGATCGCTTTTTTACAGAGTTCAAAGTGTGAAATGGTGGGTGCAACAACGTCTAATGCATCCGCTGCTGCTATTAAAGAATCCGGATCATCAAATCTTTTTAACTGGTATTCTTTTTCAACGGCATGGGCTGTAGCATCGGAAGGATCATAAAATCCCACCAATTCAGCATCTTTGATAGTTTTCCAGTTATTTAAATGAAATTTTCCGAGGTGCCCCACACCAAATAATCCAACCTTGATCATAGGAGTAAAGATAACAGTTTTGAGTTTTGGGTTTTTTCTGCATTCGTGAGGCAATCAGGAAGGGAGTCTAAGTTTCTAAATTTTTAATTCTTAGTTCTTGCTGTGCAGTCTTCAACTGGAGTGTTGAACATTTGTCTGAACCTGTCTTTATCTGAAGGGAACGTTGGTCTTGACTGTTGAAAACTGAAAAAAATAATACTCTGCTGTGGACCGTGGACTGTGGACCGTGGACTGATATAATGTTATGCTGAGATTTGTTGCAGGATCCTGGAATGACTCAAATAATTTTTATCTGGGCTATAGAGAAAAAGGCAACTCCCGTTCTTAATTTTTTCAATGATGGGTTTATGCAGGTTTTCAGGAATTGCAGGACAACCCTGGCTTCTGCCGATGTATCCGTGGCTTTTTATGATGTTCTCATTTACGTACCATGCACTGTGCATCACAACCCCTCGGCTAAGCGCATTGTCATTGATCCCATTTTCTTCACCCTCCAGCCGTAAGGAATATCCATGATTGCCGGAGTAAGTGTCCTGGGTCACATAAAAACCAAGACTGCTTTTTAAGCTTTTGTCTTGGTTTGAAAATTGGTTGGCGAATTCTTTACCGGAATTCCGTCCATGGGCTACATACGTGTTAAATAATATTTTAAAATTTTTCACGTCGAGTATGAACAACCTCTTTTTGCTGGAAGGCAGGCTAAAATCAACAATGGATAAAATATCTTCATTGTGAACCTTGCCTGTTGATTTCAAATAATTATAACCTTTGATCGCATAATCAAATGCCTGCCGTGACAATCCCATTGTATTTAGTTTCAGGCTATCATAGACCAGTGATTGTAAATTCAAAAGAGAATTGGGAGGGGCAGGTACATTATGCGTTGCAGGTTTAGCTGCTGCAGTATTCTCCAGGGGCTTAATTTTGGCAAAGACAAAAGGTATATGGAGAATAAAAATGAAAATTGAAGATAAGGAGAGATAGATTTTTTTAACCATTGACTTATTCATTCAGTGATAATATTTTTGATCGTCCAAATTAAATTCCGGAAACTGTGAACTGTGATAAGAAGCGCTGGTTTGAAAGCCAGTTAGCGAATCGGAGCTTTAAAAAATTGGTTAATTCAATCTTTAAAAACAGGAGGTGAAATTACAAAAATCGAAGCTAGCAGCCTATTTCATTCTTGCTTATTTACCTTCATAATCATAATATTTACACTTCTTTAACATACAAAAATGGCCCAATATAAACACAGTTAGTTTCGGTCAAATATGCCGTATTAAACGCATTTTGCCCACTTATATTGCATTTTTGGCATTTATAAGATTATACCATGAACTCATAAATTATTTTGTAGATTTTCAGACTTTTTAGCTTTATTCTCATCTAAAAATATGCTATATGAAATTTGTATTAGCCGCAATTATCCTTAGCTCTTTATATGCAGGTCCGCGTAATTCTGTGGAACTTTTAAATAAGATGCATGAACGTTATGCAGGTAAATGGTACAAAACCTTTACTTTCAACCAGACAACTGAAAGATATAAAAATGATTCCCTGGTCAATAAAACCACGTGGTATGAAGCACTTCAGTTACCGGATAATTTCAGGATAGATTTTGGGGACATCAAAGAAGGTAATGCGGTGATCTTTCACAGGGATTCAATGTATAGCTTCCGCAAAGGACAGCTGGGCAGGGTGACCGTTAATAACGATGATCTTACCTTTTTATTAGGTGGCATGTATTTTTATCAAATGGATGAGGTGTTGAAAACCATCACTAAGTATGGTTATGATCTTGGTAAATTTCATGAGGACAGATGGAAGAATGAAAAGGTATTGGTGATCGGTGCGGACAGCAGCGGGCAAAAGACCAACCAGTTATGGATAGACGAAGATAAGCTGGTGCTGCTTAGATTTATAAAGTATGAGGATGGTCATAAGGAGGAAGGCATTTTCGAGGATCATAAAAAATTTGGGGGAGGGTGGTCTGAAACAAAATGCACATTTTATTTTGATGATAAATTAGGGCAGGTAGAATATTACCACAATTGCAGGGCCAATGAACCCATTGATCCAAAAGTTTTTGATCCGGCATCATTCGGAAAAATTCACTGGCTGAAGGGCAGTAAATAATTTAGAATTCTTTTAATAGCAGGCAATTCATTACTCTTCCCAGATATTATTAAAAACTTTCATCTGCGCTTGGACCATATGTTCCGGGAATAGGAACATTTAGCAACCGAAGGAATACACCCAGCTGAGCACGGTGATGGATCACCTGGTTAAAAGCATGACGGATCACTTCATATTTTGTCATTACATTATATACCTGGTCACCATTCCGCAAAGTCCAGGTGGGTAAAAGGTCTCCTTCGGATGCTTTACTCAAAGAATTTTTTCCATCTTCCAAAGATTTATTAAAAAGGTCCATGAGTTCGCCGGTATTGTTGATAACAGGTGGATTATAAGGTGTGGTGGCAAAATCCATTTCTGAAGTGTTAAGTCCCATCGTGACCCATGTTGGCAATTCTGCAATGTGTGTAGCCAGTTGCCTGATCGTCATACTTTTTTCGTGTGGCTTCCAGTCATATTTATCATCGGGAACGCGCTCAAGCATTTTGGAAGTTGTTTTTGATTCCAAATCCAGTTCTTTTAAAAATTGCGGTATTATTTCCATGTAATTAAATTTAAGAATGCAAATTACGATCAGAATTTACAGGATTATCAAATTTTCAGAATTTTAGGATATTTGAATTTGTGTTTACATTCAACTCTGTAAATTAATTACTCAATGACCATCAGAATTTTCAGAATTATAGAATTTTCAGAATTTTAGGATGTTTGAAGTTGAGTATACATTCTATCCTGTCACAATAAAAACCCAATGACCTAATTACCTAATGACTCAATGACCTAATGACCCAATGACCGTCATTGACCTTCAACAACCCGTTTATACACATTTTCATTTACAGCTTTCTCGCTTTTCGCAATCACCACAGTGGCTACCGTGTTCCCGATAAAGTTGATGAGCGCCCGTCCTTCGCTCATGAACCGGTCAACCCCTATGAGCAGGGCTAATCCTTCTATTGGGATCACCCTGATCACTGATAACGTGGAAGCAAGGACAATAAATCCACTGCCCGCAACCCCGGCTGCACCTTTGCTGGTGAGCATCAAAACACCTATGATCGTAAGCTGTTGCTGTAAGGTAAGGTCAATATTAAAAGCCTGTGCCAGGAAAATAATACTCATGCTAAGGTAAATGGTAGAACCGTCAAGATTAAAGCTGTAACCGGTAGGGATCACAAGTCCCACCACCTCTTTTTCACAGCCTGCGGCTTCTAATTTTTGCATCACTGAAGGAAGTACCGCTTCACTGCTGCTTGCACCTAGCACGATCAGTATTTCTTCCTTAATATAAACCAACAACTTCCACAAACTGAATTTATAATAGCGTGCTACCAGGTTAAGAATGATAAAAATGAATAAAATGCCGGTGATATAAAATGAGAGCAAAAGTTTGCCAAGAACTGCAAGACTCGCAAAGCCAAATTTCCCAATTGTATAAGCCATCCCTCCGAACGCTCCAATAGGACTTACCTTCATAATGATCTTAAGCACGTTGAACAAAATTTTGTTGATCTTGTCAAAAGCCACCAGGATGCTATCACCATTTTTTCCCAGGCTCATCAACCCCACGGCAAATAAAATACTGAAAAATAAAACCTGCAAAATGTCTCCTTTTGCAAATGCATCCATAATATTCGAAGGAACTATGTGTGAAAAAAATTCAGCCCAGTGAAATTCTTTCGCCTGGTTGGCGTAATCAGTTACCAGGCTGTTCTGTGAGGCGGTTACCGGGATGCCGGCTCCAGGTTTTACGATGTTGGCAACAACAATTCCTATTACCAGGGCAAACGTTGTTACCACTTCAAAGTATACCAAAGCTTTACCACCCACCCTGCCAACTTTTTTCATATTGCCTGCCCCTACAATTCCTGACACTATCGTAAAGAAAATAATGGGCGCGATCATCATCCTGATCATATTGATGAATGTTTCGCTGATGAGCTTTGCCGCCGGTGCGAAAGAAGGCAGAAGCCATCCCACGATGACGCCGGCTACAATTCCAATGAGGACCTGTATGTATAATATTTTAAAATATTTCATGAAATTCGTTACCCGGTTAAAAGTAAATGTTTTATCCGGTTATGAAATATTGGGGCTTCACATAACCCGCTGGTTTAATATTATGCCTGCCATCGTTGTGAGGGAGCTTTGTCATGAATCCCGAGCAAACAATCCGCCAAAGAGCGAATGCTTGTTGTGAATCTCTATCGCAACCAGCTGTTTCTTCATGTACTACTTTGTCCATTACAAAAGACGCGTTCCTGCTTTTTATTTTTTCCATTATTGCTTAAAATTTGCGTAACCGGATTGTTACGCATATATTTGTAACCGAATTGTTACATAAAATCAACAGGGATGCGAAGAGACGTTTTCCAGGCCATTGCTGATCCCACGAGAAGGGATATTATCAAACTGGTTGCTCACCATACATTACACCTGAACGCCATCGCTGAAAAGTTCGATATCAGCCGTCCCGCCGTTTCAAAACACATCAAGATATTAACTGAATGCGGGCTGATCGTGATCAGGCAAAAGGGGCGAGAGCGATATTGTACAGCACGACTGGAAAAGATCAGGCTGGTTTCAAAATGGACTGACCAATACAAGGAATTCTGGACAAACAAACTTGATGCCCTGGAGCAACACCTGGACAAACCAGGTCTTAATAATAAAAAATCAATAAAAAAGAAAATAGTATGAACCAGCCTGTTGTAATAGAGCGCACATTTAATGCTCCGGTATCAAAAGTTTGGAAAGCAATCACGGATAAAAATGAAATGAAAGAATGGTATTTTGACCTTGATGCATTCAAACCTGAAGTTGGATTTAAATTCCAGTTCATGGGATCGAAAGATGCTGACACCCACTTCCTGCATTTGTGCGAAATTACAGAAGTGATCCCTCAAAAGAAACTTAGCTACAGCTGGCGATACGATGGTTTGCCGGGGAAATCTTTTGTAACATTTGAGCTGTTTGAAAAAGGAGAGCAGACCTTGTTAAAACTTACTCACGCCGGGCTTGAAACATTTCCTTCAACAAATCCTGATTTTGCAAAAGAAAACTTTGTTGAAGGCTGGACACACATCGTAAATGTTTCCCTGAAGAATTATTTAGAACCTACAATTGCCAAATAAAAACCTGTGCAAGTATTTTATTCCGTAAGTAAAACTCCAGATGCTTTAACTTAAAATCCGTTGTTCCTTGAACTCAGGAAAGGAGCGGTTAATTCAACATAAGCAATGGCGCCGGAAAATTTCTGACTATGCTTTTTGCTCATTAAGGAAATCAATTGAGAATAATAAGTGACCAAATCTGGTTGTCAGTAACTTTTAAATTCTTACCTTTTCCAGCCTGTATCCCGCGAAAACGGCTGCTCAACCTGCCTGTAATTCTATTCATCACTCAAATATTTTAACAATGAAACGAATTCATGTAATTTTTACAGCTACTATTTTATCCTTATTTGCATGCAACGACAGCAGCAAGGAAAAGCAGGAAGTTCAGACCAGTGATACAACAGTCACCACGCCGGTAACTGAAACTGCTCCTGCATTTGTTCCGTTTAAGGTGGCTATGATACAGCACCATGTCATGAATTTTGACAAATGGAAAGCAGGATATGTTGCACATGATTCTGTGCGGCAGGCTTATGGAATATCTGCATATGTAATTGGAAGGGAACTCAAGGATTCCAATTCAGTGATCGTGATTGATAAGATGACCGATGTACAGAAAGCAAAAGAATTTTCATCATTGCCAAACCTGAAAGAAGCAATGAAAAAGGCTGGTGTAAACAGTGTTCCAACCTTTAGTTATATTGATGTTGTGCGAAATGATGACACAAAAATTGATCAGAAAGAACGCATTATGATTGTTCACAAAGTAAAGGATTATGACACCTGGCTAAAAGCGTATGACAGGGAGGGCAAGGAAACAAGAGCAGCAAATGGTTTGCTGGACAGGGGTCTTGGAAGGGGAGTAGACGACCCAAATATGGTTTACGTCGTTTTTGCCGTTACTGATATGGCAAAAGCAAAATCCAGGATGTCATCTGCTGAATTGAAAGGCATTATGACAGAAGCAGGCGTTGAAGGGATACCTAAATTTTATATGTACAAATTGGTGGACTGACCATCATTTTAAAGGGCAGGCTTCTAACAATTAAATGTTTGTATATAACCTGCATTTTTTAGCCCACGGTTAAAGCCGTGGGCTACGTTTTTATCCTATAACCGGCATCGAAGGAAACATTTCTGCAAGTCACATTTATAATATTATATCATCCGGGGCATAAAATGCACTTTTCTTTCGACTGGCAACCTCAACTCTTTTCGCTGGTATTTGTTACAGATCTCTTGTTAACGTTAATGTTCTGGATCAGCCCATTTCTTTTAGCTTTTCATTAATATTTTATCTCATTGAGGCACAAAATTTGGTTATTATGAGTATTGAATTGAGTATGCAATCATTGTGAATTTTTATGGAGGCTTATTGCCATTAAACTTTTAAATCATGAAATACTTATTGTCGTTTTTTACAATCGTAACCGTTGTTTCCTGCCAGAACAGGCAGGCAGAAATAGACGCGCAAAAAAATATCATTCCATTTGATACCGCACTTTATAAAAGCAATTATTCAACAGACCATGCACAGGATAATTTACTACCGGGTACAGCAGCCTATAATACCAATACCGGTGTACGGGCTCCTTATCATAGTGCTGCAGTTCGCCGAACCACTGCTAACCGTACAAGATATGCGGTAGCTCCTTCCAAACCAAGGGGATGGAGCTCTGCTGCTAAAGGCGCCACAATTGGTGGTGTAGGGGGAGCCATTTTAGGTGGGGTAATAACACATAAAGTTGGCGGCGCTGTTATCGGTGGCATCATCGGTGCAGGCGGTGGTTATGCGATCGGAAGGGCAAGGGACAGGAAAACGGGCAGGGTAGCACAGGGGAAAGCTTATAGAAGATATTATGCCACCCGGTAAACTTTGATTATTTGCTTAATTGATTGACCATGATTGGCTGATACTAGTAATTTTTATAATTACAATCTTCTTTCTTGCTAATCATAGTTTTCATTGAATCAAATAAATCATAGTTCAAGACAATTTTCTCTAGCTTGCAACCCTAATCATTATTTTCATTCTAATCTGCTTTTCAAAGTACAAAGTCATTGCCCGATAGTATAACGGTAGTACATCAGATTCTGATTCTGATTGTCTTGGTTCGAATCCAGGTCGGGTAACTTCAGTCATGAGACCTCATTTCAGGAATGCTGCTTTATTGTAAATTTTGTTATATTTACCCATACTTTTTCAACTTCGTAATCCAGGTATTTGAAAGCAGTATGATTCCATCCTGACTGAAAACACTGCTATTTTTCAACAACCGTACTAACAGCATGGGAGCAATGAAATACTGCTTTTCGTTGGCAAAAAAAATCAATGACCTCAGGATATTTTTATCCTTATTATTATTTTTCGCTTGTTCCACATTGTTGCAGGCGCAGAATGTAAATGAGCAAGGCCTTCCTTTTATCTCCAATTATTCTGCCAAAACTTTTAATGCTCTTCCCCAAACCTGGTGTGCACAGGAAGATGAAAGAGGGATCATGTATTTTGGGATTCAAAACTATATCCTGGAGTACGATGGCGTGAAATGGAGGAAGCTCACCCTTCCTAATAACTCAAGCGCCAGCGTTGTACGCTCGATGGCTAAAAATAAAGAAGGGACTATTTTTTATGGTGCGTTTGGTGATTTTGGATACCTCTATACAGACAGCCTGGGGCAAACAAAACTTAAGTCATTATTCAACTTAATACCTGCAGACAACAGGAATTTCCTCGATGTATGGTCCACCTACGCTACAGAGTCTGGTATTTATTTCCAGTCCAGGGAATTTATTTTCAGGCTGGATGACAAAAGTATAAAGGGTAGTGAAAAAGCAGAAGTGAAAGTATGGGCACCCAAAACAAAGTTCATGTACTCATTTTACCTGGATGGTAATTATTATGTACACCAGCAGGGTGCTGGGCTTTTTAAAATGGTGAATGATTCATTGATGCTCGTGCCGGGGAGCGAATTTCTAGGCAAGGAAAGGATGCAGGTAATGATGCCTTATAAAACAAGCAATCATGAAAATCAATACCTGATTGGCTTATTTTACAGCGGGCTATATTTATTCGATGGCACTACCTTTCATCCATTTTCAACCAAAGCTGATGCCTTCATAAAATCTGGGACTCTCGTATATAAAGGGCTTTTATTAAAAAATGGCAATTATATATTGTGTACTACCGGGAAAGGCCTGATAGTAATGGACCCCCAGGGTAACCAGCTTCAAAGAATAAACCGCGATGTAGGCCTACAGGACGAGTCTATTTATTCAGCTTACCAGGACAAAAAAGGCGCACTATGGTTGATGCTTGATAACGGAATATCACGGGTTGAAATTGGATCTCCGCTCACTAAGTTCACTTTGCAGTCCGGCATCAATACAGGTGTTCTTACAATAAACAGGTTTGAGGGAAATTTATTTATTGGCACCACAAACGGTCTTTTAAAATATGATCCTTTGAAATCCTTTTTTAACCCGGTTGAAGGAACACCGCAAAACCAGGTATTCAACCTGTTGAAAGACAGCAACGAATTATTGGTTCCGGGAGATGGGCTTTTCGCCATCCAGGAAAACCATTCTTATACAATCCGTAAATCGGTAAGCGCTGATCTTACACTATCAGCTTTGCACCTCATTTCAAATCACCCGAATATTTTATTAGGAGGGGGAGTCTTTGGTATTGCTGTATTCCAAAGAAATCTGGCATCATCAAATCCGGCAGGCTCATGGCTTTTTAAGGGAAATATTCCTGGTATCACAGACCAGATATGGAGTTTTGCTGACAACCCGGATGGAAGCGTTTGGGCTGGAACACAAAATGGCGTTGTTTTTCGCCTTGAGCTGGCAATGGATAAAAATGGCAACGTTGAAGCAGGAAAAACAACTTTCAAAAAATATGGACCCAAAGATGGATTAAAAAATTCGCTGGGACAGGTATATACCGTCAAGGGGAAAAATTATTTCATCGCAGACAGCACCCTATATACATTCAATGAAACTGAAAAGCGATTTATCAGCGACAGCACTTTCGGTGTCTTTAAAAAAGCAGGTGGCAATTCGCAGTTTGATATTGATGAAGATTCAAGCGGCAGGGTGTGGATCCGGTTTGGCAAAGAAACAAGACTGGCCATTCCAAAACCTGAAGGTGGCTATCGTATAGAGCAAACAGGGCTGGATGCTCTAAATGAACTTACTGTTCAAAAAATTTACCCTGAAAAAAATGGGATAGTATGGTTATGTACCACCGATGGATTGGTACGATATGATGAAAACCTGGAAAAAAATTATGACCAGGCCTATAAAACCGTTCTCCGCCAGGTATCCGCAGGTAAAGAAATTCTAAATACCAGCCCGAAGGAGGATCAAAAAAATATTTCTGTTGCGTATGACAACAGCTCACTTAGATTCGAATACGCCGCTCCTTTTTTTGAACAGGAAGAGAAAACGCAATACCAAACCTGGATGGAGGGCTTCGAAAAAGGATGGTCTGACTGGGACAATAATTATTATAAAGAGTATACAAACCTTCCGTCCGGTAAATACACATTCCATGTAAGGGCACTGAACATTTATCAAAAGATAAGTGATGAAGCAGTGTACAGTTTTGAAATCTTACCTCCATGGTACCGTACCTGGTGGGCCTATCTCTTATATGCAATCCTCGCTGTTTCCCTCATTGGATTACTCGTCCGGTGGCGTACAAGACAATTGCATGAAAAACACCGGGAGCTTGAAAAAACCGTAGACTTACGCACTGCTGAATTGAGTCATCGTGTAGAAGAACTGGCGGTGATCAACAGCGTGCAGGATGGCCTGGTTCGGGAAATGAATATGGAAGGGATCTACGAGCTTGTGGGAGAAAAGATCAGGGAGATCTTTCATGCCCAGGTGATCGATATCGCTACATACGACAAGACCACCAACCTTTTGCAGGATGAATATGCTTATGAGAAAGGTGACCGTACACTCGTGGGAAAATGGGAGCCCAGCGGATTCCGGAAAATTGTTGTTGAGTCAGGCCAATTGCTGCTGATCAACCATGACCTGGAAAGAAAAAGTATGGAGATGGGAAGTAAGGTCATCCATGGCGAACAGCCTAAATCGGCCGTTTGGGTGCCGCTGGTCAGGGGAAATGAAGTGAAGGGAATGATCAGCTTACAGGACCTGGACAAGGAAAATGCTTTTACAGATTCAGATGTGAACCTGCTAACCACACTGGCTAATAGTATGACCGTGGCATTGGAGAGTGCGCGCAGGTTTGATGAAACCACCCGTTTATTAAAAGAAACCGATCAGCGCAATGCGGAACTGGGCGTTATTAACAGCGTACAGGAGGGATTTGTTCGCCAGATGGAAATGCATGGAATCTATGAGCTTGTAGGTGAAAAGATCCGGGAAATATTTGATGCCCAGGTAATTGATATTGTTACCTATGACAACAAAACAAATTTAATTGAAGACCGGTACGCCTTTGAAAAAGGAGATAGGACCATGTTGGGCGCAAGAGCACCACAGGGATTCCGGCAACATGTTATAGAAACAGGCAAACCACTCTTTCTAAACGAAAACTTAGCAGAATATTCCATCCAGTATAAGAACCAGGTACTGATGGGAGATCCTCCAAAGTCAATAGTGTTGGTTCCGATGTCAACGGGGTCCGAAGTGAAGGGTATCATCAGCCTGCAAAATTTGGATCATGAAAATGCATTTTCATCATCAGATCTGAGTTTGCTTACAACCCTTTCCAACAGTATGAGTTTGGCACTGGAGAGTGCACGTCTTTTCGATGAAACCACCCGCCTGTTAAAGGAAACGGATCAGCGTAATGCAGAGCTGGCAGTTATTAATAGTGTGCAGGAAGGACTTGTTCGTGAAATGGAGATGCAGGGAATTTATGAACTCGTAGGTGAAAAGATCCGCGAAATTTTTGATGCCCAGATTATTGACATTGTAACTTATGACAACAAATCGAATTTAATTGAAGACAGGTATTCTTATGAAAAAGGGGATAGATCCCTATTAGGGGCACGGGAACCCCACGGTTTTAGACAGGAAGTAATTGAAACCCGTAAGCCGGTCTTCAAGAACGAAAAGATGGGTGATTATAATACCAGTAACCCGGTCATATTGGGAGAAGCGCCTAAATCCGTCATGTTTGTTCCTATGATGTCTGGCAATGAGGTAAAAGGAATCATCAGTCTCCAAAACTTAGATCATGAATTTGCGTTTTCACCTTCTGACCTGAGCCTGCTTACTACTCTTTCCAACAGTATGAGCGTTGCACTGGAAAGTGCAAGGCTCTTTGATGAAACGAACAGGCTGTTGAAGGAAACAAAACAACGGAATGCTGAACTGGCTGTGATCAATAGTGTGCAGGAAAGCCTCGTTGCACAAATGGACATGAACGCCATTTACAAGCTGGTGGGTGAAAAAATACGTGAGATCTTTGGTGCCCAGGTGATCGATATTGTTACATATGATCCAAGACGTAACCTGATTGAAGACAGGTATGCCTATGAAAAAGGTGATACCACATTGCTGCCACCCAGGGAACCCAAAGGGTTTAGAAAGCATGTTATCCAGTCAGGTCAAGTATTGGTGATCAATAAGGACATCGAAAAACATTTGAGAGAATATGATAACGAGGTCTTCATAGGTGAAATTTCAAAATCGAATGTTTTTGTACCACTTATCTCGGAGGGCAAGGTAAATGGGGTAATAAGCTTACAAAATCTGGATCATGAAAATGCTTTTTCTGAATCTGATGTAAGTTTGCTTACAACCCTTGCAAACAGTATGAGCGTGGCATTAAAAAGCGCCCGGCTCTTTGATGAAACGAATAGGCTGCTGAAAGAAACAGAACAACGCAATGCTGAACTGGCAGTGATCAACAGCGTGCAGGAAAGCCTGGTGGCACAAATGGATATCAAATCCATTTACGAACTGGTGGGAGAAAAAATTCGTGAAATATTCAATGCCCAGGTGATTGACATCGTGACTTATGATCGCGGCAAAAACCTGATCGAAGACCAATATTCATTTGAAAAAGGTGACAGGACACTGGTGAGTGCAAGAGAGCCAAAAGGTTTCAGAAAGCACGTTATTGAAACCGGGGAATTATTGCTTCATAATTCCAACGTAGAACAGGCAATGAAGGATTATGGAAATGAAATAATGATTGGTGAAACACCAAAATCCCAGGTCTATGTACCTATGTTCGCTTCAGGTGAGGTAAAAGGAATCATCAGTTTACAAAACCTGGATCATGAAAACGCATTCTCTAATTCAGATGTAAACCTCATAACCACTCTGGCGAACAGCATGAGTGTTGCATTGGAAAGTGCCCGACTGTTTGATGAAACCAACCGCCTTCTTAAAGAAACAGAACAACGCACGGGAGAATTGGCAGTGATAAATAGTGTACAGGATGGCCTGGCCAAAGAACTGGATATGCGGGGTATATATAACCTGGTGGGAGACAGGGTTCAAAGCCTGTTCAATGCCCAGGCTGTAATCATAGGCACCTTTGATCTTGAGAGTAAAATCGAACATTTCAATTACGTTTTTGAGAATGGTGAAAAGGTTAAAGTTGAATCCAGGCCCATCAATAAATTGCGGCAACTTTTAATAGATAAGAAACGCAGTATTTACATACCAAATGAAAAGAAAGCAATTGAGGAATTTGGATTGGTGCCTATTGAAGGTACTGCAATGCCTAAATCAATGGTCTTTGTGCCCCTTCTTTCCGGGAGTGTAATACGCGGTTATGTCAGTTTGCAGAACATGGAAACGGAAAATGCATTTTCTGAATCGGACATACGGCTGTTGGAAACGCTATCTAACAGTATGAGTGTGGCCCTGGAGAATGCACGGCTTTTTGATGAGACCAACCGCTTGCTTAAAGAAACTGAACAACGCACAGGTGAACTTGCAGTGATAAATAATGTTCAGGAAGGACTTGCCCGTGAGTTGGATGTCCAGTCAATTTATGACCTGATTGGCGAGAGGATCCGGCATGTCTTTGATGCACAAGCTGTCCTTATAGCAACTTTTGATCATGAAGCCGGGATGGAAAATTTTAAATACGTGTTTGAAGATGGAACACGCTTTTATCCTGAAGGCCGGGCACTTGATGACCTAAGGCAACAACTGATCCAAACACGACAGAAAATAATAATCAACACAGCTGAGGAATCAATTACAAAATTTGAAGATTCAGTTATCCCGGGAACAAAACCAATCAAATCAGGAGTTTTTGTTCCGTTGATAATGGGAGGTAAAATTACCAGTTATATTAGTCTTCAAAATGTTGACAAAGAATATGCTTTCAGCGAATCCAACATACGCCTTCTGGAAACCCTTTCAAACAGTATGAGTGTTGCACTGGAAAATGCAAGACTATTTGAGGAAACCAGCCGCCTGTTGAAAGAAACTGATCAAAGGAACGCAGAACTGGCAGTTATTAATAGTGTTCAGGAGGGTTTGGTTCGTGAGATGGAAATGAAAGGAATTTATGAATTGGTGGGAGAAAAGATGAGGACAATTTTTAACGCACAAGTGATCGATATAGTCACATACGACAAGACGGCCAACTTAATAGAAGACCGTTATACTTTTGAAAAGGGTGACCGCACTTTATTGGGACCAAGACCATTGAAAGGATTTAGAAAGCATGTAATTGACACAAAGAAAACACTTGTTATCAATAGTGGAATTCACCAGGAAAGGGCAAAATATGATAATACGGTTATGGCAGGTGCCGGTGCAAAATCCCTTGTATTGGTACCTATGATTGCTGGTGGCGAAGTTACGGGAGTAATAAGCTTACAAAACCTTGACCAGGAAAATGCTTTTCCTGAATCGGATGTGAACCTGCTCACCACGCTCACCAATAGTATGAGTGTAGCATTGGAAAATGCCCGACTTTTTGATGAAACGAACCGGCTATTAAAAGAAACCGAACAACGTACGGCTGAGCTTGCTGTAATCAATAGTGTGCAAGAAGGACTGGCACGTGAGCTGGATATGCAGGGTATATATAATCTGGTAGGTGACAGGGTTCAAAATCTTTTCAATGCACAGGCGGTAATCATTGCCACTTTTGATCTGAATAATAAAATTGAACATTTCAATTACATGTTTGAGAATGGCAAGCCAATTAAAGCTGAATCCAGGCCAATCAATAAATTCAGACAAATATTAATTGATAAAAAGCGCAGCATATATATAGCAACCGAGGAACAGGCTAGCACAGAATATGGGATCACTGCAATTGCTGGAACGGAAATGCCTAAATCGCTGATATTTGTCCCTCTCCTTTCAGGTACTGCTATACGTGGTTATATAAGCCTCCAAAATTTAGATAAGGAAAATGCTTTTTCGGAATCGGACCTTCGGATACTCGAAACCCTGGCTAACAGTATGATTGTTGCGCTTGAAAATGCACGATTGTTCGATGAAACTAACCGCCTCCTAAATGAAACTGAGCAACGCAAAGCCGAACTGGCGGTAATTAATAATGTGCAGGAAGGGTTGGTAAAAGAATTTCAATCAAAAGAGATTTATGAACTGGTAGGAGAACGACTGTGTAAATTATTCGACACACAAACGGTGCTGATCAGGACATTCGATCATGAAAATGGAACCGAGATCTGGCGATATGCAATTGAAAAGGGAAAAAGGCAGTATAGCGAACCAAGACCGCTTATCTGGGCCAATAAAGAAATGATTAAAACACATAAGCCCATACTGATCAATGAAAATTATTTAGAAACGGCAAAACAATTTGGGGGTAAGGGAGTAAGCATGGGAAAATCTCCAAAGTCTGCGTTATTTGTTCCTATGATTGTGGGAGACGTGGTAAGAGGTTCAGTCAGCTTGCAAAATGTTGATAAGGAGCAGGCATTTAATGAATCTGATCTTGGATTACTTTCAACACTCACTAACAGTATGGGAGTAGCCCTTGAAAATGCACGCCTTTTTGATGAGACAACGTTCCTCCTGGCCGATGCAAAACAAAGAGCTACGGAGTTAAGCACCGTAAATAGCATTAGCAAAGCACTGGCCTCTCAATTGGATGCTGACGACCTTATCAAACTTGTAGGTGATCAGTTAAAGAATCTTTTCAAGGCAAATATTGTTTACCTGGCAATGCTGAACAAAAAAACAAAAACAATTCATTTCCCTTACCAGTATGGCGATGAAATGAAGCCACTTAAATTAGGTGAAGGGCTAACCTCTAAGATTATAATTACCGGTGAGCCTCTTCTTATCAACAGGGATAAAGATGTTACTGAAATGGCGCAACAACTCGGTGTAAAACGGGTTGGGGCACGTGCTGCCTCCTACCTCGGAGTTCCAATACCGGTAGGCGATGAAATTATTGGAGTGCTTAGTGTTCAAAGTACTGAGCACGAAAACAGCTTTAAAGAGAATGATCTACGGTTGTTATCAACCATCGCTTCTTCAGTAGGCGTTGCCCTCCGGAATGCAACACTGTTCGAAGATGTGAAGCTTGCCAAAATGGAAGCAGAAGCCGCCAGTAAACTGGCTGAAAAAGCCAACGAAGCTAAAAGTGCTTTCCTTTCCACAGTAAGCCATGAATTGAGAACCCCTCTTACTTCAGTGCTTGGTTTTGCAAAGATCATTAAGAAAAGGCTGGAAGAAAAAATATTCCCAATCGTTGATCATTCAGATCCTAAAATTGAAAAAACCATTAGCCAGGTTTCAGAAAACCTGCATGTGGTGATCTCTGAAGGTGAAAGGCTCACACACCTGATCAACGATGTTCTGGATCTTGCAAAAATTGAAGCAGGCAAAATGGAGTGGAGCCAGGAAAATGTTTCAATGGCCGAAGTTGCCGAACGTGCAATATCTGCAACGTCCGCATTATTTGATCAAAAAACACTGCAGCTGATCAAAAAAATCGACACCAGTTTGCCGGATATTATCGGCGACAGGGACAAGCTGATCCAGGTAGTGATCAACCTGATCTCCAATTCTGTAAAGTTTACGCCTAAAGGGTCTGTCACCTGCCGGGTTTACCAGCAGAAGGATGAGATCCTGGTAAGCATTTCCGACACAGGGATTGGGATTGCTCCGGAAGATTATGGAGCAGTGTTTGAACAATTTAAGCAGGTTGGCGGCGATACACTTACCGACAAACCAAAAGGTACAGGCCTCGGTTTACCGATCTGTAAGGAGATTGTAGAGTATCATGGAGGCAGGATATGGCTGGATAGTAAGGTAGGCAAAGGCAGCACTTTTTCTTTTGCACTGCCTGTGATCGCGAAAACTGAAACAACAAAGCCACTTCACCTCAACGACCTGGTGAAACAGCTGAAAGAACAAATGGCCCATTCACAATTCAAAATAGAGGGACAGAATTCTACGATCCTGGTTGTAGATGATGATGAATCTATCCGGTCGTTACTGCACCAGGAGTTAAGTGATGCCGGCTACCTGATTGAAGAGGCAACAAATGGTAAAGAAGCTTTGGAATGCATTCGCAAGCACCGTCCGGACCTTATCATACTGGATGTAATGATGCCCGAAATGAATGGGTTTGATGTTGCAGCGATCCTTAAAAATGATCCCCAAACGATGGACATCCCTATTATTGTATTGTCGATCGTACAGGATAAGGCAAGAGGATTCCGCATTGGGGTTGACCGTTACTTAACCAAGCCCATCGATACCGCCCAATTGTTCTCTGAAGTGGGCGCACTGCTTGAGCAAGGCAAATCAAAAAAGAAAGTAATGGTTGTGGATGAAGATATGAACGCGATCAAATCCCTCTCTGATGTACTGAATGCAAAAGGATATCATGTTGTGGAATCTGATGGCAAGGAACTTGTTGCCAACGCGATAGCCAACCAGCCTGATATCATCATTTTAAATTCAGTACTCTCAGATAAACACGAGATCGTACAATCCCTTCGTTTCGAAAAGGGCTTGGAAAATGTTTTGTTTTTAATTTACCAATAATAGGAATCAATCAAAGACATAAAGAAACAAGAATAAGATGGAACAAAAACTATTGATAGTTGATGATGAACCGCACATCAGGATGCTGATAGAACAAACACTTGAAGAACTGGAAGATGAAGGGGTAACTTTTTTTACTGCCGAAAATGGTGAGCAGGCACTTGAAATTATCCAGCAAGAAAAACCTCAGCTGGTATTCCTGGATGTAATGATGCCGAAAATGAACGGGATGGAAGTTTGCAGGAAGGTAAAAAAAGAGTTGATAATGGATGATGTTTTCATCGTACTATTAACAGCAAAAGGCCAGGAACTGGACAGGCAGAAAGGCCAGGAAGTGGGGGCAAACCTTTATATGACCAAACCTTTTGACCCGGAAGCGATCTTAAACAAGGCACGGGAAGTATTGAACTTATAATGTTGTATAGCCACCCTGGGCTATCATTCGCTTAAAAAATGGCCCTCATTTATTTACTATTTACGCAATGACGAAAATAAGTCTCAAAAATATTATCGGCAGAAAAAATGATGCTTCTGCATTGATCAACTCGCTGCTTACACACTTAAAAGCCAGGATTTTTATTGAAGATGAAAATGGGAAAATATTATTGGGAGAGCCTTCTTCTGAGCCGTTACAAGAGCAACATTTGATCTTCAATCATGAAATTCTCGGAAGTGTAAAAGGTGATGCGAATGTGCAGGTCATCGCCAATCTTGTCCTGCATTTACTTGAAAAGGAAGCTGAGAAAAAAAAGCTAGGAAGCGAAGTGCTGAACTTATACCAGGAGGTAAATCTCATTTTTAATTTTTCAGAAAAACTTAGTCAGACCATTGAACCCTTAGCGATTTCACAGATCACACTGGATGAAGCGAGCCACCTGATCCGGTCAGACAATGGAGTTGTAGTGTTGTGGGATGAAAATAGCAAAAGAATGCAGGTTATGGCTTCCTCCGGTGAATTGTTTTTTAATCAGGAAAAAATAAACAGCAACATGAGCCTGCTGCTGAAAATTCTTTTAAGCGGGCAGTCGGAGATCATCGGAGACATTTCATCCCTGGCAGATGCAGGCATCATTTTGCCCGGGATTCAGTCAGTTCTCTTTGCTGCATTAAAGGTGAATCACCGGATAATGGGCGCCATCATTCTCGCACGAAATGAATCCAACCAATATACTGCAGCTGATCTTAAACTGCTGACAAATCTCGCCTTGCAATCTTCCTCCTCTATTGAAAGCGCCTTGTTATATGAAAAAAATATCCGGGAGGCCAAAGAAAAGGAAGAAGCCATGCGCCGGGTATACGAAGTGACAGCAAAATTTGTTCCTGTTGAATTCATTCAATCCCTTGGCCACGATGTGATCACAGATGTAAAACTTGGCGACCAGGTTGAAAAGATTGTGACCGTTCTTTTTTCTGATATCAGGGAATATACCACACTATCTGAGCAGATGACCCCAGAGCAAAATTTCAGCTTTGTTTGTTCTTTCAACGAAAGGATGGGCCCTATCATCAGGCAGCATAATGGTTTCATCAACCAGTACCTGGGTGATGCAATTATGGCGATTTTTCCGGGCCATGCATCGGATGCTTTGTCGGCAGCGATCGCCATGCAAAAAGAAGTAGAGCAACTCAATAAGAAACGGGAAGCCAACAACGAGCGTTCCATAAAGATTGGTGTTGGAATGCACACCGGGCCGTTGATCATGGGGATCACGGGGGATGCGGACAGGATGGATGCTACTACCATCTCTGATACAGTGAATACTGCATCAAGGCTTGAAAGTCTTACTAAATATTACAAAGGCAATATTATCATCAGCGAGGCCACCTTGCAACAAATCGATGATCCCGGCCTTTTTCACCTGCGCCACCTCGGAATGGTTCAGTTGAAAGGGAAACTTGCCCCCATCACCATACATGAATGTTTTAGCGGCAATAGCCTGGAAGAGCTGCAAAAAAAGTTAGACACTCTTGCAATTTTTAATGAAGGCATTTTAAAATACCAGGACCGTAATTTTGATAATGCAGTGTCTGCTTTTCAAAGCGTGCTGGAGGTGCATCCTGAAGATCAAACTTCAACTTTCTTTCTCACGAATGCAACCCGCTATATCACCACCGGTGTTCCCAGTAACTGGATGGGTATAGAAGAGATGCAGAGCAAATAATGGCACCTTAAAATTTATGAAGGTTTGTATCTTGTAAAAATTAAATCTTTTTCAAAATCTTTTCAACGGAAAGATTGAACGATATTTATAAGGCTTTTCCCGGAACATATCGTTATAGTTAAACGATGCTATGATCAATTAAAGCGCAGGTTTGAATGGATAAACTTCCTTTATTACAGGACCACATTATTGCCAAACTGGAAAAAGGGCTTTCACGTGAGCTCACCTATCACTGTTTGGAGCACACGCTTGATGTATTGAAGCAGTCGGAAAATATTGCGCATGCTGAAAATATAAAGGACGAGGAAAAATTATATTTATTAAAAGTTGCGGCATTGTATCATGACAGTGGTTTTTTATTTGTTTACAGGGGACATGAAGAAGCGGGGTGCAAACTCGCAGCGGAGGAACTGCCGCTTTATGGATTTGAAAAAAAACAAATTGACACTATTTGCGGGCTGATCATGGCGACAAAAATCCCCCAATCGCCAAAAAATCACCTGGAGCAGGTAATATGTGATGCAGACCTGGATTACCTTGGGCGCAATGATTACTTGGTCATCAGCAATCATTTGTACCATGAATTCCTGCTTGAAGGTTTTGTAAAAAATGATAAAGACTGGCTGGAGATGCAAATTTCTTTTTTTAAGATTCACCATTATTTTACAGCATGGTCTGTTAAACACCGTGGCCCGGTAAAACAACAGCATTTTGAAAAGTTACTGGAAGCACGTAAATAAGCCTCCTCACTACGGGCAACACGATTAAATTGCTCCTGATAAAAATTGTTGTATAAAATTAATTTGATAACAGCGTTATGAATCCTTCAAGGCTTCTTTTAAAAACACTCAACGTGCATCATGAAGAATGGTGGCTTGTGGAAAAACTATTCGTTATGCAGTTTTTCCAGGGTGCAGGAATTGCATTCTTTTTTACAGGTGCTTTCTCTTATTTCCTGAACCGGTTTTCTATTACACAACTTCCATACGTGCTGATTGCCTCATCATTTCTTTTGTGGGCAACTGGATATGTTTATCATCTCCTCGAACACAGGCTGTCTTTATCCAAGCTTGCCATTGTAATCACTTTACTGATGACGGCAAGCATTTTATTTTTCCGTGTCGGGACCGAATTTATAACTGCAGAATGGTTCTTTTACCTGTTGCTGGCCTGGTACAACGTTCTCTATCTTCTCAATAACCTGGTTTTCTGGGGGCTGGCATCACAATTTTACGATGTAAGGCAAAGCAAAAGGCTGTTTGGTGTGATAGGGGCCGGAGACATACCTGCAAAATTCATTGGTTATACTGCGGCCTTGCTTGTTATTAAATATTTACACATCAACCAGCCGCTTCTTGAAACCAGGTACCTTCTCTTTACTGCGTTTATTTGCATGTTATGTTCGTTGCCGATCCTCAGGATCATATCCGGGAATAAAACGCTGAATATCGGGTCCAAGCCTCATCATGCAGCACATCACCCTCATTCAAAACATCAGCATGATTCGGATCACCATGAACAAAGTCATCAGGGGGAATCACACAAGTCAAGGTATCAACAGTATCTAAAACGTTATCATGATCTAAAACACCAGACATCCAATTTAAAAAATACACTCAAGAATTTTACGGTGAATGCATTGATCAGGAGGATCGCGGTGATCTCATTTATAGGGTATGCATGTTACCTGCTGACTAATTATGTTTTTTATTCAGAGGTCAAGCACGTGCTGCATGAAGATGAATCTCTCGCTTCATTTATCGCTTTTTTTTACGCGATCGCAAGGTTACTTGCTTTATTCATTAAGCTGGTTTTTACCAGCCGCCTCATCCGGCAGATGGGTTACAGGTCGGCGCTGATGATCCTGCCAGTTTCTTTGATCCTTTTCATGCTGATGTTATTCATGGCCCCGGTGATGGTAAATAGTGAAAAAGTTATTTTCTATGTTTTCGGTGCTGCTGCAATAGCACTGGAAGTATTACGCACTTCCATCGACACACCGGTATTGCTTACCATCATGCAGCCGCTTTCTTCCATCGAAAAATTAAGAGCGCACAATATTGTGAAGGGGATTATGGATCCTTTTGCTTTTCTTTTTTCAGGCACCCTTTTGCTGTTATTGGTGCGCTTGAAATGGTACAGCCTGGACATACTCGGTATCATCCTGATCGTATTGGGTACAGCATGTATCTTCTTTATATACCAGATGAACAGGGCCTACCTGAAAACACTCATCAAAACCATCAGCAGCCGTTATTTGAGCCATGACGAATTTGACCTGCATGGTAAAGAGATGCTTGAAATGGTAGAGAAAAAGATTGATACCGGTACCGAGCTGGAAGTTCTTTACATTTTGAAAATGCTCGACAGCCAGAAAGAAGGCCAGATCAACCAGCTTGTGATCAAAGCCTTGCAACACCCTTCATCCAGGGTGGTAAATGAAGCTTTGGATATGATCAATACGCACAATATTACGGATGCTTCAGATCCGGTTTACCAAATGATACAGGATCACCCGGATATCCATATACGCAGCGGAGCCATCAGGGTGCTCCAAAAAATTAATTATTCGGACGAGGTTGCTGGCAAATTTATCAATCACCCGGATAAACATTTGCAGATGGCAACAATCATTTCAGTGCTCAACTTTGAACACACATCAGTTTACAAAGAAGAAGCCGAAACAATTACAAAAGCATTGTATTCATCTGCTGATCCTGTCGACAGGATCAATGCAACAAGTATCATTCGCAATATAAGACCTACGGAATTTGATGACCAATTGATCGGTTTGTTGAATGATCCAAACAAAAGAGTGGTGGAGTCGGCTATTTATTCAATTGGTGAGAAGCCGGGTGAAGAATTGATCGTTCCGCTTTTACTAAAAATGAGGGAATATGATAAAGCAGTGTCCCAGGCATTGCTTGATGCTGGCTCAATTTGTTTACCGCATATGAAAGAAACAATATTAGATGAACACACTTCAGACAAGCAGCGGGAGAAGCTTATCTTTCTGTGTGGTAGGATTGGTGGTGAAAAAGGGATCCAGGCATTGCTGAATCTTTTGTTACACCTGCCGCAAAAAAGTACAGCCATTATTAAGGCGTTGCATCGTTGCCACTTTTCTGCAACACAAAAAGATCTTCATTCTTTTGAAGCGGCCACCAGACAATACCTGGTATATGCTGCAGAAATGCTGCACATGCAAAAAGGCTTGTACCGGGGTCATGAAAAATTTCACGTATTAAATAACAGCCTGCAAATCGAGCTTGGTGAAATCAGGGAAGTACTGCTGTGCCTTTTCTCTTTTTTGTATGACCGGGAAAAAATTGAAAGGGTAAAGAGTGCAATGGAACTTAAAAAAAGAGATGCACAGGCAAATGCAATGGAATTGCTTGACATGACGGTTAAAAAGGATTTTGCACATTATTTCAGCACAATTTATGAGCATGGAGACCTGGTGCATCGCTGTGCGGCGTTAAAAAATATTGTTCCGAAAGATGAATTCAAAAGTTTTGAACACGTGATCAATGGGATACTGTCAGAAGAAAAATTTTCATACAATACGTGGACGAAAGCCTGTTCCATGTATTCAGGCAAGAAGAATGAACTCAGGATCAACCAGGATATGGTGCAGAAATATCTTGAGTCAGACAATATATTATTACAGGAAACTGCAAGGTTTGCGTCTTAGTTCTTAATTTCAGGATATGATTTTTACCTCCGATAAACTGTTGTTGATAGAGAAAGTGCTGTTGTTGAAATCACTGGATATTTTTAAAGAAACACCCGAAACGATCCTTGCAGAATTGGCCCCTTTGATGCAGGAAGCTGAGGTGGAACAGGATACGGTTTTATTCAGGGAAGGGGATGTTGGTGACTGTATGTACATCATTTACCGCGGGGAGGTAAGAATCCACAAAAGCAATCATACCCTGGCCATTTTAAAAGAAAGGGAAGTATTTGGCGAGCTGTCATTACTTGATACGGATTCCCGTTCTGCTACAGCAACTGCACACACCGATTGTTTGCTCTCCAGGATAGACCAGGAACCTTTCTATGAGTTACTCGAAGAGAGACCCGAAATCGCGAAAGGGTTTATCAAAATACTGTGCAAGCGGCTGCGCGCACAGAATGAAAAAGCCACTTTGCCGCCCAAACTCTGAGTTTTAAACGATTCATTCAAATATGTTTGTGTTGAATGAATATTACTTCACTAAAATTAATTTTAGTTTATTTCTTGCTGTGTTCCATCAGGTTGACTCTAAATATTGCAATACATTCAAAACAGTTAGATGTGGTAAAATAATTTTGGACAGCTCATTCCCGGATTAAAAGCCCATGAATTGTGAAAATAACAACGAACTTTATTTTAATTACTTATTTGCCTGGAGCCAAGGCAGGACAAAATATTTACGGTTAGCCGTTTCAGGTAATTGCATAAATATGAAAAGTATCATATTGATTTTGCTCACCATCATTATGTTGCCACGGTTAACTATTGGCCAGGCTTATAAAGGGCAAATTGAATATTCAAAAGTGCCTGGCACGTCACCGCATTACCAGGGAGAATATACTTTCGATACCACGCTGAACCCCGCCGCCTGGAACAAACAGGCAAAAGGGTTGCACGTTTCCTTTGTATCTACAGATGATTTATATTTTAGAAGTGAAGTGCCTGAACTGCAAACAGAATCTTTATCCTGGCAGGCAACCGGCTGGAAAGGCGAGCGACTGAATGCCCAGGCCCTCATATGGTCTCCCGACACATTAAAGCAATTACGGGTTAGATTAAAAGATTTAAAAAATGAAAATGGGATCATACTGAATAAAAATAATATAACAGTAAGATTGGTTCGGTATGTAATCAGCAATTATCCTTATGGGGCAAAAGACGCGACCTGTGGAGGCACTTCGTATAAAAGTCTTTATTTAATGCCCGACAGGTTTGAATCATTTGCCAGCTTTGACCTTCCCGGGAAAACCACAAGGCCGGTTTGGTTTTCATTTAATATTCCATCGCAAGTACCTCCCGGAAAATATACCGGGATCATCGAGGTTAACGCTGAAAATTGCAATACCAAACTTAATGTGACCCTTACTGTTCAAAATCAGGTACTGCCAAAGCCTCATGAATGGAAATACAGGCTTGACCTGTGGCAGAATCCCTGGGTCGTAGCCTGGTACAACAACATACAGCCTTGGTCAGAAGAACACTTACTGTTATTGAAAAAGCACCTTCGTCTTTACGCAGACGCCGGCGGCAAATACATTACTACTTATGCAGTGAATTCACCATGGTCTGATAATTCGTATTGGAACGAAGGAGGAATGATCAACTGGATAAAAAAGGTGGATGGCACATGGATATTTGATTATTCTATTTTTGATAAATATGTACAACTTGCCATGAGTGCAGGTATTGACCAGGCAATCACGATCTACACCCCTGTACCGGGAGGATACAGGTTTAATTATTTCGATGAAAAAAAAGGGAACAATGTGTACGTTTCATGGCCACCAAATTCAAAGGACTTTGAAGATTCGTGGAACATTTTTTTAACCGATTTAAAAAAGCACCTGGAAAAAAAAGGATGGTTTGACAAAACGTACATAGGAATCAATGAAAATCCACTGGAAGAAACCCTGTCAGCCATAAGAGTTATAAAAGCGCATTCAAAAAAGTGGAAAATTACATATGCAGGTGATTGGCACAAGGAGCTTGAAAACCTGTTGGATGATTATTGCTTTTTATATGGCAATGAGTCAGGTGTTGATATCGTAAAGCAGAGAGCTGCAAAAGGATTTACTACAACTTATTATGTTTGTTGCAATCCCCCCGTACCGAATAATTTTGTTTTTTCGCCTCCCATCGAAGCCAGGTGGCAAGGTTGGTATTCTGTTGCTCATAGCTATGATGGTTTTCTGCGGTGGGCATATGACGCATGGCCCGGGGATCCTTTACGGGATGCCCGTCACGAATCGTGGCCGGCTGGGGATTGCTTCCTTGTCTATCCCGGGGCAAATAGCTGTATCCGTTTTGAAAAACTAAGAGAAGGGATAGTGGAATATGAAAAGATCAGGATTTTGCGGGAAAAAGTGGCAACCTCGCAAAATAAGGATGTCCATCAGTTAATGATGCAACTGGATGAACATTTAAAAAAATTCCTGGGTGAAAAGGATTTTTCGGGCGACAAGCTCAAAGCTGATATTTACCGGGGCAAAAAGCTGGTTGAAGAAATTTCAGATAAAATGCCACATGGTTTTTAACGTACAACAGGACAACGTCCATTTCTTTTAATAACCCTTTACTTCACCTCTCTTAGACGTAAAGGAATAGGATGAAACTCTTACTAAATTTTAGGGTTAAATTTGAAAAAAATCAATTATCGAAAATAAGAACGCTATAATTAACCAACTTCTAATAATTTTGCAACCTGATCCTGGCCGTCAATTGTGCTTTAATTTTATGTTTTATCAACTAACCCGAATTTCCAATCAGCCGGGTATAACGGTATGAAAAAGATTTTTTAATACGAGTTGACAGATCAGTGACGATTAATTTCCGATTGCTTGGATATTTTTTTATTAAAAATGCCAGTTCAAAACCTGGTGATAAATGAGATTATGTACAGGCTGATTTTAAAGCTAAATGCCAGGTCCCGCATTTTTTGCGCCCTATTGATGGGGAGTGTCTTGTCGCCATTTTGGCTCACGGCACAACAAGGTGCCACAGATTCACTGCTAAAGAATGCTACACTTGAAAGTGTGGTTCATTATTCCATTCAGCACAACCCCGTCCTGAAAAATGCGATTTTGGATGAAGCCATCAATGAAACCGTTATAAAAAGCAAATTATCGGAGTGGTACCCGCAACTGAATTTCAATTATTCTTTGCAGCACAATTTTCAGCTGCCTACTTCTAATTTTAATGGCCAGTTCATCAGTACTGGTTTAAAAAATACTTCTTACACCCAGTTTGGCGCTACCCAAAATATATTTAACCGTGATGTTTTACTTGCGTCCAGAACAGCAGGTGAGGTCAGGTTGTATTCTCGCCAGAATACCACGGAACAAAAAATAAATGTTGCGGTCCAGGCCAGTAAAGCCTTTTATGATATTATTCTTACTGAACAACAATTGAGGGTAACAGGCGAAGACATCAATAGAATTACCTCAAGCCTCAAGGATGCATTTTATCAGTATCAAAGTGGCATCACCGATAAAACAGATTACAAGCGGGCCACCATCTCGTTGAACAATGCCAAAGCTCAAAAAAAGAACCAGGAAGAGTCCTTAAAAGCAAAATACGCAACCCTCAAAAGTGTAATGGGATATCCTTCTGAAGGCGATTTCGAATTGCAGTACGACACCACGCAAATGAAAATTGAAGCGAATGTTGATACACTTCAAACGCTGAGCTATACAAGCCGGGTAGAATACCAGTTGCTCAATACACAGAAGAACCTGCAGCTATATAATATCAAATACAATCAATGGAGCTTTTTACCTGAAGTTTCAGCATTTGCCAACTACAACCTCAATTTTTTGAACAATAGCCTTTCTAAAATCTACAATCGTAGCTTTCCGAATTCGTATGCAGGCCTGCTTCTTTCATTCCCGATTTTCCAGGGAGGTAAAAGAGTACAGCTGGTAAAACAAGCCAGGCTGCAGCTATTGCAGGTGGAGAATTCAATCCTGAATCTTGAAAATACCATAAGAAGCCAGTATGCCCAGGCACTTGCGGCTTATAAAAGTAATTTGTACAATTATAATAGCCAGCAGGAGAACTTACTTCTTGCACGTGAGGTTTATGACGTGATCCAGCTCCAGTACAGGTCTGGTATTAAATCTTACATCGAGGTGATCAATTCGGAAACTGACCTGCGAACCGCCCAAATAAATTTATACAATGCTTTGTACCAGGTACTTTCCAGTAAAATTGATGTACAGCAGGCATTGGGAAATATCAGTTATTAAAATTTAAGCAATGAATTTCAGCATTTCAGCATTATTTGTTTCGGGGATCCTCATTATTTCTTCTTGTGCAGACAAAGGCCCTCCTGTGCAGGCATCCCTTCCACCGGCCCAGGTGACGCTTGATACTGTTGCTTCTACAGACGCTATTTATTATGATGAATACCCGGCCACCGTTTCAGCGCTGAATGAAATAAAATTAACTGCGCAGGTTACGGGCTATGTAACAGGGATACATTTCAAGGATGGCGCCAAGGTATCAAGGGGGCAACTTCTTTATTCATTGGATGCAGAGGTTTACAAGGCGAATTATCAACAGGCGATTGCTAATCTACAGGTGCAGGAAGCCAACCTCTCAAAATCAGGAAAAGACGCTGATCGTTATCATGAGCTTGACAAACACGACGCCATCGCAAAACAACAGGTTGATTACGCGGAAGCAGCATACGAGGTGGCAAAAAAGCAGGTATCAGCTGCAAGGGCGAATGTGTCGAGTGTTCGTTCTAATGTAAAATTTGCAAATATATACGCGCCTTTCAGCGGTACCATCGGTATCTCACAGGTAAAACAAGGTACGTCAGTGGTGGCAGGACAAACAATATTGAACACAGTTTCTACCGACAATCCCATTGCCGTGGATTTCAGCATTGATCAAAAAGAATTGTACAGGTTTGTGCAGCTGCAGCAGTCAAAAGCACCGGCAACAGATTCTGTATTTACCATTGCGTTTGGAAGTGATATTTATCCTTTCCCCGGTACAATAGGATTGATTGACCGTGCAGTTGATCCCCAAACCGGAACCATAAAAACTAGACTGATTTTTCCAAACGAAAAGGGAGTGTTACGCGCCGGGATGAATGCAACTGTAAGGGTAAGGAACAATGCTGCAGCCAAATCAACGATCATACCTTATAAAGCAGTTACGGAACAACTGGGCGAATTCTTTGTATATGTGGCAGGAGATAGTAATAAGGTTAGCCAGCGCAAGGTAAAACTGGGCAAACAGATTGGCTCAAGAATAATTATAACGGAAGGTTTGACTGAAGGCGAGAAGATTGCTGTAGAAGGGGTTCAAAATTTAAAAGAAGGTTCAGTAGTTTCGACAGCACCCCCAAAAGCGGAACAGAAAAAATGAGTTGGTCATCTTGGTGGTCATTTGGTCATTAAGTCATTAGTCAATAGGGTATAATGTTTTACTCGATCGAATGATACTTAAGACTTATGCTCAAACACTCAATATTCAACACTCAATATTCAATGTTCAAGGTGAGTATTATAATAGAATTTAACCCTGTTTTAAATTAAGAATTGAAAATTATTTTTCAAAATATAATACTTTCTAAACTTGAGTGTTGAGTGTTGAGTGTTGAGTGTTGAATGTTATATATTCAAGTAACCAAATACCAAATGACAAATTTTCAATGTTCAATTTTCAATGTTCAACAATCTAATGACCCAATGACTCAATGACCAATGACTTGACTCAATGACCAATGACTTGACTCAATGACCAATGACTAAAATGAAATGATAGCAGAAACTTTTATAAGAAGGCCGGTCACGGCGATTGTAATTTCAATCGTGATTGTACTGGTGGGTTTGATTGCAATGAACAGTCTGCCCATAGCACAGTATCCTGACATTACTCCACCCACAGTAAATATCACGAGCAATTTTACCGGGGCTGATGCAAGAACAGTGGAGCAAACTACTACAACCCCGATTGAAACCCAGGTAAATGGCACACCTGGCATGTCGTACATCTCAAGTAACAGCACATCGAGTGGTGCCAGTACCATCAACGTTGTATTTGATGTAGGTACTGATGTAAATACAGCTTCGCTTGATGTACAGAACAGGGTAAGTATTGCACAGCCTGCATTGCCCGATGCTGTAAAGCGACTTGGTATCACAGTTCGCAAACGCAATCCTAGCATCATGGTCGCGCTCGCATTTTATTCACCCAATGGCACTCACGATGCAAAATTTATCGGCAACTATGTAAATATATATATGAAAGACGCGTTGCAACGCGTAAAAGGAGTAGGGGATATTGTTTCTCGCGCCGATGATTTTGGTATGCGCGTGTGGTTGAACCCGGAGAAAATGGCAGCATTAAGTATCACGCCCTCGGATGTAATAGCAGCCCTTTCTGAACAGAATTTACAGTTGGCCGCCGGAACTATCGGCGGAAATCCGCAGCCGGCACAGCAAAGTTTTGAATACAGCATTTTAACCAACAGCCGGATCAATACGGAAGACCAGTTCCGGGAGATCGTTGTAAGGACAGTCCCGGCTACCGGGAGTATTGTTTACCTGAAGGATATTGCAAGGATTGAGCTGGGAAAATTTGATTATGGATCCAATGCTCTTGTTAATGGAAAGCCAGGTGCGTTTTTATTGTTGTACCAGGCTCCCGGTGCCAATGCCCTTGAAACATATGATCGCGTTACCAGCACACTCACCGAATTAAAAAAGTCTTTTCCAAAAGACATTGATTATCTCGTGCCCCTCGAAACAGTATCAGTTGTAAGAGCATCGATCAGGGAAGTTGCTATTACTTTACTGGAAGCACTTACCCTGGTTATCATCGTAGTGTATTTATTTTTACAGAACTGGAGGGCAACATTGATTCCTGTTCTTGCAATTCCTGTTTCTCTAATCGGCACTTTTATATTTTTTATTCCGTTCGGGTTTACAATCAACACCCTTACCATGTTTGCATTTGTGCTGGCAATAGGGATCGTTGTTGATGATGCTATTGTAGTGGTGGAAGCCGTTCAGCATAACATCGACATCGGTAAATTGTCGCCGAGGGCAGCTACCCGAAAGGCCATGGGAGATATTTCCGGTCCTGTTATTGCAATTGCCCTGATATTGGTTGCAGTGTTTGTGCCCGTTGGATTTATACCAGGTATTGTGGGCCGGCTGTACCAGCAATTTGCGATCACAATCGCTGTATCAGTTGTGATTTCAGCGTTTGTGGCGTTATCGCTTACTCCTGCTTTGTGTTCCATCATGCTCAGGCCATCGAAAGATGAGGCGGCAAGAAAAAATTTTCTCGAGAAATTTTTTGCGTCATTCAACAGAGGCTTCTCAAAATTAACTGCTTCCTATTCCCGCGGGGTCACAAAATGGATCAGGTTCACTCCTTACGTTTTGGTGATGCTGGTTGTGATGTTCATTGGATTGTTCTTTCTCATAAAAAACAAACCATCAGGATTTATACCTACCGAAGATGAAGGACGGTTATATGTAACTTATGAACTTCCCGAAGCCACTTCTACCAATCGCAGCATTGCGATGCTGAAGGAGATCATGGCAAGGATTCAGGACATTCCCGAAGTAAGGACTTTGGGTGGCCTGGCCGGTTTGAACATCATAAGTTTTTCGAATAAATCGAATGTAGGTACCATGTTTGTTTTACTGAAACCATGGGATGCACGGAAGGGAAAAGAACACGAAGTACAAAGTGTGATCAAACAAATACAACAAAGGGTTGCTCCCATCAAAGAAGCCAGGATACTCGCCATTTCACCTCCTGCCATACCGGGTTTAGGACAGACATCAGGATTTACTTTTGAATTGCAACAAACAACTAGTACAGACAGCATCCAGCAATTTGAACAGGTAGCAAGAAAATTCCTGGGTACACTCAACCAGCGACCGGAGATTGGTGCAGCCTATACTTTCTTCAGTTCTCACACCCCGGGTTACCAGGTGGATATAGACAGGGAGAAGGCAAAGCAGCTGGGTGTTTCATTGTCCGACGTTTATACAACCATGTCTTCTTTTTTAGGCAGCAGCTATGTAAATGATTTTAATTTGTACGGAAGAAATTTCAGGGTGATGACCCAGGCAGACAGTACCTACAGGTCGTCGCTGGCCAATCTCGGAAAATATTATGTGCGCAACAGTCAGGGCAATATGATTCCGCTCAATTCGCTCATAACCAGCCGGCTTACAGAAAATCCTACCCTAATCTCGCATTACAATGTTTACAGGTCAATTGAAATAAACGGCAGTGCCAAGCCCGGGTTCAGCAGCGGGGATGCTATCTCAGCCCTGAAAGAAACAGCCAAAAGCCTTCCTGTAGGTTATGGCTACGAATTTTCAGGCATGAGCAGCGAAGAGATAAAATCGGGCAGCAGCTCAGCCCAGATATTTACGATCTCAATTGTTTTTGTATTTCTTTTCCTGGCGGCACTTTATGAAAGCTGGTCGGTTCCTTTTTCAGTACTGTTTGCAGTACCCATCGGGGTATTTGGCTCCATACTTACGTTAACTTTCCTTCCTCACCTTACAAATAATATTTATGCGCAGATCGGGTTGATCACGCTGATCGGCCTGGCCGCCAAGAATGCCATCCTGATCGTTGAGTATGCGAAGGAGCGCGTTGACAGGGGTATGGACCTTTTAGAAGCCACGATCTCAGCCATCAGGTTGCGTTTGCGCCCCATCGTTATGACCTCACTTGCATTTATGTTCGGCGTGCTTCCGCTTGCTTTTGCAAGCGGGGCTGCTGCTGAATCGCGTAAAACAATCGGGTGGACGGTTTTTGGCGGCATGTTTGCAGCTACAACTTTGGCCATCTTTGTGGTGCCAGTATTGTTTGTGCTGATTACAAGGATCGCTTATGGCAAAAGAAAACTTGCTGAACTGAAAGAGAATTACAGGCCGGACATTCATGAAAACTTTTACGCAGAACAATGATAAAACGAGTATGATATTATTTGGGAATCATCCAGCTGAATATCCTGTAAAATTAAGCCCTCATTATGTAGATTTACCGAATTCAAAAACGTAACTCCATCCGATGCCATTGACCCTGCAATACCAGATCATTTATCTATTCATCATGGCGTTGCCGATTGCGTGTATAGCGTGGACCGTAACTCATGAGGAAGTATTCCGTGAGCCAAGGGAGTATTGCGAAAAAATGTCAAAAGAATGCAAAACACTTCTTCAAAGAAAATTTTTCTACCTGTTTACCTGTGAATATTGCTTCAGCCATTACATCACATTGTTTTTCCTGATCATTACACGATATCATTTGCTTTATTATGATTGGCGTGGTTATTTAATTGCTTTTTTTGCCCTGGTTTGGATCGCAAATATTTACATGAGCATTTTTGGGTTTGTAAGGGTGGGGATGAAAAAGGAAAAAATAGAAGCAAAAATCAAAGAGGTTGAGTTGGAGCATTGTGATGATGGCAAAGCTGTAAAATGATGTTGATTTTAACAGGATCATCAGCCACCTGTTTTACCTGTCCCTCCTCTCACAATTGTTTTTTTTGTTTATAAGACCGTAAGCTCTTTAATTTATAAAAAAAAGTTTTGTTGTCCTTCGGTTACACAATTAAATGAAGGCAGGTACAACATCGGGTTCCTATTTGACAATATTTTTGACTTGCTTTAAAAACATCAATAAGCAACCGGCATAAAATACTGCACAGAATACGAAGCAGGGTTCGATATTTGCATGATCAAACAATTCAATGTTTTCCCAAAAAGCCAGCTAAACTTATAATTTGCAGATGAACGGTTTACCGAAAAATACGAATGAAAATGATTTTTTTGATTTGCTCCCCAAGGCTGTTGCAAAATTAAAAAAAAATATTATAGAACCCTTTTTCGGAGAAAATGGCAATGGTAAATATTCCAATGAAAGTCCGCCACTCAGGTCTGAAATATTTACGAAGGTAAAATTGGAGCAGCACGCGGCCACCCTCGCCAAAAGGCATGTGCTGGTTTATAAACAAACATCAGAGGAACTGCTCAAACGTCTCGATGAAAATGAAAATATTCTCCTTGAAGTTTACGCCATCCTTTCTGAAGCCGTAAAACAAAAAACTCCCATCGCACCCGCAGCAGAATGGCTGCTTGATAATTTCTACCTGATTGAAGAACAGATTTATACCGGTAAAAAACATTTGCCCAAAGGATACAGCAAACAGTTGCCACGCTTGCTAAAGGGTGATTCAGCAGACCTTCCGCGTGTATATGATATGGCTGTTGAAATCATTTCGCACAGTGATGGCCACGTGGACCTTGGCAGTCTCACCGGTTTTATAAATGCTTATCAAACGATCAACCACCTGAAACTCGGGGAACTCTGGGCAATACCGATTATGCTGAGGCTTGCACTGATAGAGAATTTACGCCGGCTTTCCATTTTAATTGCTGAAGAGATTACCAACAAAGCTCTCGCTAACCGGTGGGCTGATGAAATGATTTCGGTAGTTGAGAAAGACCCAAAAAACCTGGTACTGGTGATCGCTGATATGGCAAGATCGGAACCCCCTATGGAAAGTACTTTCGTGGCTGAACTTACAAGGCGATTACAGGAAAAGGGAAGTTCCCTTTCTTTGCCACTCAACTGGATCGAACAAAGATTGTCGGAAATGGGGGTTACCTCTAATGAACTTATCCAGCTCGATAACCGGAACCAGGCTGCCACACAGGTTTCTATCAGCAACAGCATCAACAGCCTTCGTTTTTTAAGTACTACCAACTGGAAAGAGTTTGTAGAAGACACAAGTATTGTGGAGTCTACACTCAGGAAAGACATCAACGGCATTTATGGGAAAATGGATTTTCTCACGCGCGATCATTACAGGCATGCCGTTGAAAAAATCGCAACGACCAGTAACTTATCAGAACAGGAAGTGGCAGAAAAGGTCATCGAATTTGCAAAAGCCGGTGCTGAAATAAATACTGATCCAAGGTTATCGCATGTTGGATATTATCTTACAGGCAAAGGATATGTAGCAACGGCAAGGGCAGCAAAAAGTGTGGCTACCTATTATGAACGGTGTAAAAGAATTACCAATAAATATCCATTGCTGATCTACCTCGGTAGTATTGGTATTTTGTGTTTTCTCTTTGCCTGGATCCTGATCGCAGAAGCTTCATCAGAAAAATTAAACAATACCATATTTCTGATCGTATGCATAGTTGTACTGATGGCAACCACCAGGCTTGCGGTTTCACTTGTAAACTGGTTAAGCACTATACTTGCCAGACCATGCCTGCTTCCGCGTATGGACTACTCAAAAGGCATAGCGGCAGAATCAACATCGATGGTGGTAATACCCACCCTCATCACAAACATTACAACAATTGAACAACTGGTAGAAGGACTTGAGGTCCGTTTTCTTGCTAACCGCGATGCAAATCTTTATTTCGCTTTGCTTACAGATTTTAAGGATGCAGAAAGTGAACACCTGCCCGAAGATGAAGTGTTGCTGCAGGCATTAAGAACAAGGATTATAGATCTCAATAAAAAATATCAAAGGCCAACTAACGATGCATTTTTTCTTTTTCACCGTCCACGCAAATGGAATAAGTACGATAAAATATGGATGGGATACGAAAGGAAGCGGGGCAAGCTGGGTGAGTTAAATGCTTTACTTCGTGGCCATGAAAACGTATTTTTTTCAGAAGTGATCGGCAACCCGGCGTGTTTTAAAAATATCAGATACATCATCACCCTGGATACTGATACCCAGCTCCCACGTGATTCTGCATGGAAGATGATAGGCACCATGGCACACCCATTGAACAAGGCCGTTTACAATGCAAGGAAAAGAAGGGTTACCGAAGGTTATGGAATCCTTCAGCCAAGGGTTTCAAACAGCCTGCCCACAGCCGACAGTTCTTTATATGCCAAGCTTCACAGTAATGAACCCGGAACGGATCCCTACACGAAAGCAACATCCGATGTTTACCAGGACCTATTCCTGGAAGGTTCATTTATCGGCAAAGGCATCTATGACATTGATTCTTTTGAAAAAGCCCTGAATAACAGGTTTCCGGAGAACCGAATCTTAAGCCATGACTTGCTGGAAGGATGTTACGCTAGGTCAGGCCTGATCACAGATGTTCAGCTGTTTGAGGAATACCCAATGAGGTATGACACCGATATGCAACGCCGCCACCGCTGGATCAGGGGCGACTGGCAAATAGCGAAATGGGTTTTGCCATTTGTACCGGGGAGCGATCGGAGGCTTCATAAAAATCCGGTTACACTATTTTCAAGATGGAAAATTTTTGATAATGTTCGACGAAGCCTGGTTCCGCTAAGCCTTTTGCTGATGCTATTGTTTGGGTGGACGATCTCGTCGTCGGCATGGTTCTGGACTTTTTCCGTAACAGTCATCGTGGTGTTGCCTGCCGCCGTAAATTTTTTATGGGAGCTGGCGCGAAAACCTCATGACGTGCTTTTTACACAACACTTTGCCTATAGCATCCGTTCTGCGCTGGCTAATTTTTTTCAGCAAATGCTGGAGCTTGCATTCCTGCCCTTTGAAGCGTATTCAAATACCGATGCCATTCTTCGCACACTATGGAGAGTATTCATCTCTAAAAAAAATCTTTTACAATGGAACCCCTACACTAGTTTACATCAAAGGCAAAGCAGTATTGTAAAGTCGTACCGGGCAATGTGGTTTGAACCAACTTTTGCCGTCATCCTTTATATTTACCTGACAGCGTATCATCCGGAGATCGTGTTGATTGCGGTTCCTTTCATTTGTATTTGGATCGTTGCTCCATTGATCGCTTTTGTGATCAGCCGGCCTTTGCCTTCTGATAAAATAAAAATTTCAGATGAACAGGCAGTGTACCTGCGGATGCTGGCCAGGAAAATATGGACCTTCTTTGAAAGATTTGTCACCCTGGAGGACAACTGGCTTCCGCCAGACAACTACCAGGAAGAACCGGTTGACAGGATCGCACACCGCACCTCGCCGACCAACATTGGATTATCATTGTTATCAAACCTGGCTTCGTATGATTTTGGTTATATCACTCCATTGCAATTTGTAGACCGTACAACAAATACCATCAATACAGTTCAGCGTTTGGAAAAATACCGTGGTCACCTGTATAACTGGTATGACACGGTTACGTTACAACCTCTTTTTCCAAAATATGTTTCTACGGTAGACAGCGGGAATTTAGCCGGTGACCTCATCATTTTAAAGCAGGGTTTGCTTTCATTACCGGATCATAAAATCGTTTCAGATAATTTTCTCAATGGCATCATCGACACTGTCAGGCTACTCCTCGACAATATAAATATTAACGATGCTGTTGTACAATTTCATTACACTTTGGTTGAGCATCATGTAAGTAAATTTGATTCACTAGAAAAGATCATCCAACTCATTGAAAAGCTTGAAACAGATTTTACAAGTATACTGATCCAGGAGGAACTGGTTCCGGATGACCTGGCAGACAGGTGGTCACAAAAAGTATTAAACCAGATCACCGAACAAAAAAATAATATCCACGCCCTGGCCCCATGGGTGCTGTTTTCGAATGTACCGAAACGGTTTGAACCGCTTATACCTGAATTGCCACTGATACCGACGTTGAAACAAATCGCAGCAATAGAACAGGCTTTGTTGCAAAAAATTATCAGCTATTATACCGGGGAAAATACTCACGAAGAAAATGAATGGCTTACAGGGTTCAGGAAAGCGATCACAGAAGCTTCGCGCCGGGCAAAAGAATTGATGCTTACAACTGAACAGCTTGCATTAAAATGCATGAACCTTGTAAACATTGACTATGATTTTCTTTTCGACAGGTCGCAGAATTTATTATCGATCGGCTACAATGTGGAAGAGCAAAGGCGCGACAACAGTTATTATGACCTGTTGGCTTCAGAAGCTAGGCTAACAACTTTTGTGGCGATCGCCACTGGAAAATTACCGCAGGAAAGCTGGTTCTCGCTGGGAAGGCAGCTTACCAACCAGGGCTCTTCACCGGTATTGCTATCGTGGAGTGGTTCAATGTTCGAATACCTGATGCCTTTGCTGATCATGCCTACTTATGAAAACACATTACTGGATCAAACCAATAAGGCTGTTGTCCAAAAACAGATTGAATATGGGAGAAAACGTTCGGTCCCCTGGGGAGTATCTGAATCCGGATATAACATGGTAGACGCCCAGCTAAACTACCAATACCGCGCATTTGGAGTGCCGGGGATCGGATTCAAACGCGGCCTTGGGGATGACCTCGTTATCTCTCCTTACTCCACGCTGCTGGCTTTGATGGTATCACCTAAAGATGCATACAGGAATTTGCAGGTATTAAAAAAGGAAGGTTTTGAAGGAAGTTATGGTTTTTATGAAGCCGTAGATTATACTACTGTACGCTTATCCAGGAAACAGAAAAGGGTAGTGGTACAATCTTTCATGGCACACCACCAGGGAATGTCTTTTCTTTCACTTGCCTATCTTTTATTAGACAGGCCAATGCAGCAACGGTTTGAAGCGGAGGTTCATTTAAAATCTGCACTGCTGTTGTTACAGGAGCGTATACCCAGGGTCACTACGTTTTACTCACCATCGGTACATGCCGGGGATGTGAGCCTTGTTTCCGGTTCTGACCAGTCCATCAGGGTAGTCAATACCCCGAATACACCCTATCCCGAGGTACAGCTTTTGTCGAACGGGACCTATCATGTAATGGTAACAAATGCAGGCGGGGGTTACAGCCGTTGGAAAAATATAGCGGTTACCCGTTGGCGTGAGGATAGTACCTGTGATGATTATGGAAGTTTTTGTTTTATCCGTGACCTTGAGAGCAATCTTTTCTGGTCGGCGGCATACCAGCCGAGCCTTCAGGCAGGAGAAAATTATGAATCAGTATTTTCCCAGGGCCGGGCAGAGCACCGGCGCCGCGATTTTTCGCTCGAAACTCATACCGAAATAGTTGTATCCCCTGAAGATGATATTGAATTGCGCCGGGTTCACATCACCAATCGTTCACGCAAAAAAAGAATGCTTGAAATAACAAGCTATGCTGAAGTGGTGCTGGCAGTTGCTGCGGCTGATGAAGCGCATCCTGCATTCAGTAATTTATTCGTTCAGACAGAAATCAATGAGCACCGGCATGCTATTGTATGTTCACGAAGGCCCCGGTCTGTTGAAGAAAAAACTCCATGGATGTTTCACCTGATGAAAGTGCATGATGCTGAGATCACCAGCATCTCTTACGAAACAGACAGGGATGAGTTTATCGGGAGGGGCAACAACATTCATACTCCCAGGGTTATGAAGGGAGCTGGTAAGTTATCGGGTCACAGCGGTTCTGTACTTGATCCCATTGTTGCCATTCAATACCAGATTGTTTTAGAAGGCCATGAATCGGTAACCGTTGATATTATTTGTGGCATGGCAGAAACCAGGGAAATTTGTAATTACCTGATTGACAAATACCAGGAACGCCACCTGTTCAACCGGGTATTGGAACTTGCGTGGACACACAGCCAGGTCATTCTTCGCCAGATCAATGCTACGGAATCGGATGCGCAATTGTATTCAAAGTTGGCGGGATCCATCATCTACTCCAACCAGTCATTGAGAGCCGACCCTTCCGTAATTCTGAAAAACAGGAGAGGTCAATCAGGGTTATGGAGTTATGCCATCTCTGGCGATATCCCGATCGTATTGGTACAGATCGAGGATTCATCCAATATTGACCTTGTAAAACAAATGGTACAGGCACACTTATATTGGAAGCTGAAAGGTTTGACGGTGGACCTCGTGATCTGGAATGATGACCACGGAGGATACAGGCAGGAATTGTTCAGCCAGATACAAAACATTATTGCACCCGGCACGGGTAACGATATCAAAGACAAGCCAGGGGGTATTTTTATAAGGTCAACCGAGCAGATCTCCAATGAGGACCGGATATTATTTGAAACCGTTGCGCACATCATCATCGCAGACCGTTTTGGCACACTTGAAGAACAGGTAAACAGGCGTTCGAAAATAAAGACCACCATACCTTATTTCAATCCTACAAAATTTTATCCAAGTGTCTATACGGCAGTTGAACCAAGGAAAGACCTGCAGTTTTTCAATGGATTGGGTGGTTTCACTGCAGATGGAAAAGAATATGTGATCACAACAAACGGAGAAAATAAAACACCGGCACCATGGGTAAATGTCCTGGCCAATCCTGATTTCGGCAGCATTGTTACAGAGAACGGCCAATCTTACACATGGGTTGATAATGCCCACGAGATCCGTTTAACTCCCTGGAACAATGACCCGATAACAGACCTCAGAGGGGAAGCTTTTTATTTAAGAGATGATGAAAGTGGCAAATTGTGGTCCCCCGCACCGCTTCCATGCAAGAGCGCATCACCCTACATTACGCGTCATGGCTTTGGCTATAGTGTTTTTGAACACAGCGAGGATGGGGTGTATTCGGAAATGACAATTTTTACGGATATCGAGGCACCGGTCAAATACATACTCATAAAGTTGCGCAATCATTCGGGAAGGCAACGACGGATTGTTGCGACAGGTTACGTGGAATGGGTGCTGGGAGATTTGCGGGCCAAGTATTCAAAGCATACCATAACGGAGCTGGATGAACGAAGTGGTGCTATTTTGGCAACGAATTCGTACAGTCTTGAATTTGTAAACCGGGTTGCTTTTTTTGATGCCAGCGGCACCAATAAAACGATCACTACAGACAGGGCTGAATTTATAGGCCGCAATGGAACTATGAGCAACCCTGACGGGTTGAACAGGGTACGCTTATCGGGTAAAACCGGTGCAGCTTTAGACCCTTGTGCCGTGATACAGGTTTCATTGACAATGGGCGAAGATGAAGAACAGGAAATTATTTTTCGCCTTGGAGCCGGAAAAAATTTACAGCACGCACTGGAACTTATCCAGGCAAGTGAAAACAATGCAACAGTACACCAGGCATTGTTAAACGTACATAAATACTGGGAAGAAACACTTGGAGCTGTACAGATAAAAACTCCTGATGTTGCATTGAATATGCTCACGAACGGATGGTTGAATTACCAAACCCTGGCCAGCCGCATCTGGGCAAGAAGCGGATTTTATCAATCAGGGGGAGCTTTTGGATTCCGAGATCAGCTGCAGGATGTTTTATCACTCGTTCACTCACAACCAGAACTGGTAAAATCGCAGATCCTTTTATGCGCTTCAAGGCAATTTAAAGAAGGGGATGTTCAGCATTGGTGGCATCCGCCATCCGGACGGGGTGTTCGCACCACCTGTTCAGATGATTATTTATGGCTTGCGTACGCAACTTCTTTCTATGTTACTGCTACTGGCGACAATAGTATTCTTGATGAACAAATTCATTTCCTGGAAGGACGGCTCCTGAACTCAGGCGAAGATTCTTACTATGACCTGCCCATCAGGTCAGATACCGCATCGAGTGTTTATGAGCACTGCGTAAAATCCATTGAACATGCCTTGCGCTTTGGAATTCACGGATTACCATTTATAGGATCGGGTGACTGGAATGACGGAATGGACAAAGTAGGAAATCTTGGCAAAGGAGAAAGTGTATGGCTTGCATTTTTCCTGTTTGACATTTTGAACAGTTTTAAAGGAATCGCTGCAATAAAAAATGACGCGGCTTTTGCGGGCAGATGTAATGAAGAGGCCACAAAATTACAGGCGAACATCAGGAAGAATGGGTGGGATGGAGATTGGTATCTGCGTGCGTACTTTGATGATGGTACACCCCTCGGTTCACATGAAAATGAAGAATGTAAAATTGATTCAATCGCTCAAAGCTGGTCGGTTTTGTCTAAAGCGGGCGACCCTGAGCATATCAGCCAGGCAATGGCCTCTGCGGATGAACACCTTGTTCGTAAAGAAGACGGGCTTATACAATTGTTCAACCCGCCATTCGACAAATCAGCTCTGAATCCGGGTTATATCAAAGGATATGTTCCGGGTGTAAGAGAGAACGGCGGACAATACACACATGCTGCAATATGGCTGGTGATGGCTTTCGCATCTGCCGGAAACAAAAAGAGAACCTGGGATTTATTGCAAATGATCAACCCTGTAAACAGGAGCAACAGCCAGGAGAAGATCGGTATTTATAAAACAGAACCTTATGTTATTGCGGCAGATGTGTATGCTGAACCATTGCACAAAGGCCGTGGTGGTTGGACCTGGTATACAGGTTCTGCGGGGTGGATGTACCAGCTCATCCTCCATTATTTCATAGGGTTAAAGAAAGTGGGTGCCACACTTTCATTCAATCCATGTATTCCCGCAGAATGGAAAGACTTTGAGGTGAACTATCACTTTGAAAATACACTTTATCATATTCATTTTATCCACTCTTCTTCTGATGGTGAAAAATCAATCCGGGTATTTTTAGATGATGCCGTGCAGGAAAATGGAATGATCATGCTGACGAATGACAGCAAAACTCATGAAGTGAGAATTGAATCGTTTACCCCAAATCCTGTATTAGTTGCCTGATCAAGCCTGTTTAAAAATCTTATACGGATTCAATGCAGGCAAAAAATCGGAACCTGGTGAAATCCATCAATGTTTCCGGGTTGATATTTTTTTCGCAATAGTAAAACGGGCATTACCGGTGGGTACAAAATATTTTTGGGATGAAGTTTCACTTCCTGCATACAAAACATTCCCGAGCAGGTTGGCAGATATGCTCCACGAGCTGGTATTGTAACCAATAGCCGCCTTATAGATGCCTCCGGGTAAAATGCTGGTTTTTTTCAGCTTTGTGCCATCTTTTTCTTCAGTTGAAAAGTTTACGTGGAGGCTTCCGATTGCGGAAGCGGAGATAAAGAAATTCTTAGCCATTACTAACGTATAGGCGTAACCTATGCCAGGCCCCACACTGATAAAAGTTATTTCTTCGACCCCCGCCTGCTTATAAATGCTGCTCGCGCTGGTGGGCACAAGGGCACTGTCTCCTGCTATACTACCATGGTATGCCTCTGCACCAAAAAGTAACGAGCCTGCAGATTTTATTTGAACGTCATTTTGATTTAAAGCCGCACGGTAAGAAAATTTTTCTGCATTGGGAACCCGGAAAACCGAAAGCCCTTCAATTTTCCTTTTTATATCCGGGCGGTTGTAATAGTTGGTAAAGTTAAATCCGCTATGATTTCCCGGGTCCAGGTAATATCCTGTTCGGAATGTCCCCAATATGTCAATTGCCCACTGGTGCGGATACAGGTGCAACTGGAGATCTAAGCCTTTAGTTTTCCCCAGGCCTTTGTCTTTGTTGAGAAAGCTAAAGCCATAGGAAAGATTTAAAGTAGCAACTTTATATGTAAAACCCGCACCCAGGCTTAATTTTGAGTTCGTTTTATAGTTAAGTTCGGGGCTGCTTTGAGAACCTATTGTAAAAGGAGCAAATTTCTGTGAGAGGAACAGGCGAAGCATCAGCTTTTCAGGGTAAGTAACAAAATAATTGGTATTGACCTGGAATTTTTTTTGCCCGGAACTTTTATAAGGAAGCAAAGCTGTGGAAATGGCAAGGGCAAAAATGCAAAAATAATATTTCTTCATATTACATATTTAAAATGTGATTGCAAGGTAAATAGAGAAAATTACCTTTTACATAATTTATTTTTCAAATTAAATATAATATGCAAAGATCACAAATCATAATTATTAGATGTGTTGTCATCAAATTGGCTTTTTAAGGTTATTGTTTGTCAATACGTCTTTACCTTATATTCTACCTGTATATGCGGAGAAGAAAATAAAAAGCTGATTTTATATGACAGTGATTTTACAATTAAAGTGTGTAGAGGACAAAAAAAATGGTAGAAATAAAAATAATAAGGACCACTCAAAGTGATCCTTTTATCCAGGTAAAGCTAAGTTCTCATAGTATATAGAACCTGCGTAACAAGCAGTTTTTATTATTTATTCAACAACCGTTCCTTTGATGTTGAGTACCTTTTTTTCGTTGTTTGCAAAGGTTACGGTTACTGCTTTTGTAAAGGCACCAGGATTGGAGGCATTGTAGGTTGCCTTGATCGAAGAGCTTTCATTGGCAAGTATTGGTTTTTTTGAATAATCCGCTACGGTACAGCCGCAGCTTGTAGAAACGTTGCTGATGATCAGGGCTTCCTTTCCCTTGTTGGTAAATTTGAATTCAACCGTCACAGGTTTTCCATGGGGTATTTTCCCGAGGTCGATTTCTTCATTTTTCCACACCACAGGAGATCCGTCATAATTTTTAAATTCCATCTCATGAATAAATGGTGAAGGCATGACAGTGAACGACATCATCATTGAAGTGATTGCTGCCAGTGTGATCAATTTTACAGGGTTCATAATTGAAGTTTTAGTTTTAATGATAAAATGTTTTAAGATATTCTCTCAAAAATAGAACGGGCAAATCTCAACCAGGGTTAATGACTGTGTAATTCTTCCTAACAAGTTGTTAATGGCAGCCGTACTTTGTATCTTTTATTTTACTATCGCTTAAAAAAGGGAATGCGCCTGAACAAGTTGAATATAATTATGCTTTTAGGACTGGTGGCTATAGCCGGCATCCTGATCATCCAGTTGTATTTGCTCAGGCAATCAATTAAACAGGAGGAAAATAAATTTGATCAGAAAGCCAGGGTGGCATTGCTGGAAGTTGCAAAAAGATTGTACCAGGATAATAAACTGGAACTTCCGGAACTGAATCCGGTAAAGGAAGTATCGGAAGATTATTATGTTGTGAATATCAATAAGGAATTCAGCGCAAACGTCCTTGAATTCTACCTGAAATCTGAATTGGCAAAATTTGACCTGATCACCGATTTTGAGTATGCCATTTATAATTGTGAAACGGACGGAATGGTTTATGGCAATTATGTGTCTTTCAACAATAATGAAAAAGTATCTGCGGTCAGGTCGTTTCCGAAGCTCACAAATCTTGTGTATTATTTCGCCATACACTTCCCAAGGAAAAGCAGTACAATTTACTCATCATTGTGGCTGTGGATCATTTTTTCAGTGATCATGTTTTTTGTATTGGTAATCTACTCCTATTCGGCTTTCAAGCTGTTGCAGCAAAAAAAATATTCTGAACTTCAGCGCGACTTTATCAATAATATGACCCATGAATTTAAAACACCCCTATCTTCAATTTTATTGTCCTCGAACTATTTATCGAAACAGCCACCTGTTGTCCAGGATCGGAAGCTGAAAAAATATACAGAGATCATCATTGAACAGGCAAACAAACTGAACAGTCATGTGGAAAAGTTGCTGGACCTTGCTAAAGCGGAAAACACCCAATTCAAAATAAACAGGGATGCCATAGACCTTCCGGCAGTGATTACAGAATCAATACAAAATATTCAACTGAAATACCCTAATGCCCTGATCACATTTTATCCGGGCATTGCAGAAAAAAAAGTCAATGCGGATAAATTTCATTTTTCCAACCTGGTGTACAACCTGCTTGACAACTCTGTTAAATATTCAAAAGGCACACCTTCGGTAACCATTAAAGTTGAGGAAGATGAGGGGGATATTATTTTTTCGGTGGCTGATAAAGGAATTGGTATGTCAAAAGTAAATCTTGATAATATCTTTGATAAGTTTTACCGGATACAGGGAAAGACGTTGAACGACGTGGCAGGATTCGGATTGGGGTTATTTTACGTGAAGAAAATATGCGATGCGCATAAATGGAAGATTTTAGCAACCAGCGAATTAAATGCGGGTACCACAATAGCTATTAGAATGCCAAAAAAATATGTTTAGCCCTACTTTGTTATATGTTGAAGATGATGAAACGCTTGCGTTCCTGACCCGCGATAACCTGGAACTCAACCATTATCATGTTGTCCATTGCAGAAACGGGGATGATGCCATTGAAGCATTCACGCACCATAAAATAGATTTATGCATATTAGACATCATGCTTCCCGGAAAGGATGGCTTTGAAGTGGCGACTGCTATAAGAAAAATTGACCAGGAAGTTCCCATCCTCTTCCTCTCGGCCAAAACCCTGAAGGAGGACAGGATCCGGGGGTTAAAACTCGGAGCAGATGATTTTATTGTAAAGCCTTTCAGCATTGAAGAGCTGGTTTTAAAGATCGAGGTCTTCTTACAGCGCTCAAAAAAGGCGGTGATGAACAATTTGCAGTTCCAACTGGGAGGCTTTTTATTTGATTCACAAAATTATACCCTGGTGATTGATGGTAAAAAGGAAATTCTAACTCAAAGAGAATCCGATTTGCTGAAGTTATTTTGCAACAATAAAAATAAAGTGTTGACACGCGAGCAGATCCTCAAAAGCCTGTGGGGGGATGATGATTATTTTATGGGCAGAAGCCTGGATGTTTTTATTTCACGCCTGAGAAAAATTATTTCAAAGGAACCTTCCATCCAGATTGAGAACCTGCATGGGATCGGCTTTAAATTTTCCGTTTCGGAAAATGGGAAGAAAGAAACAGGTAATTAAATTCCTGGAATGACCTGCGATCAATGAACATAAATGCAATATTGAAGCCAGCAGGTTGGCAAAAGGATGATGGATTTACCGGGCGAGATGGCGTGCACGTGTTTAAATTTTGTTTCCCCAAATCTTTTCTCACCAAAATGTAAAAAATATAGCTACCCGAAACCAAACACAAGACAGGTAGGGAAAGAATTTTGTCAAATTTATTTGAGTTCCCTACCTTGTAATTCAACCAATAGTAAGGATGAAAATAATTATACTTTCCGCCAGTGTCAGGATTGGCAGAAAAAGCCATCGTGTAGCGTTGTATTTTGAACAGTATATCAAACAAAATAATCTCGCGGAAGCAGAGATCCAGGATTTAAATGAATATCAATTTCCTCTTTTTGATGAGCGGCTTCAGTACATGAAAAATCCCTCAGCCGATGTTTTAAAATTTGCTGATAAAATTAAATCTGCAGATGGCGTGATCATTGTCACACCAGAATACAATGGCGGATATCCTGCAAGCCTAAAGAATGCGATCGACCTATTATATTCCCAGTGGAAAAGGAAACCGGTTGCGATTGCAACGGCATCAAATGGCCCTTTCGGTGGTGCACAGGTAAACACTTCTCTTGCTTTTAGTTTATGGAAGATTGGGGTGTTGCTGGTTCCTTCTATGTTTTTGGTGTCGAAGGTGCAGGACAGCTACAATGAAGACGGTACAGCCATTAATAAAGAAGACACCGACAAAAGGGCTAAGGTTTACCTGGATGAATTGTTGTGGTGCATGGAAGCGTGTAACCAGATGAAAAAAATAACTGAGAAACAATAGGCGATTTTGTTTAAGCATTTTTTAACCAACTAAAACTCAGGAAGAACACATGGGTGAATTGATCACTGGAATACATCATGTAACTGCGCTTGCAGACAATTCTCAAAAGAACATCGATTTTTATTGCGGGATATTAGGGATCAGGCTGGTAAAGAAAACAGTCAATTTTGATGCACCCGAAGTGTATCATTTTTATTATGGTGATGAGGATGGAAACCCGGGAAGCATTCTTACCTTTTTCCCATACATCGGGATCGCAAAAGGAAGACATGGCAAAGGAATGTTGAACACAACAACTTTTTCGATAGCATCCGCATCACTTGACTATTGGCTGGCAAGACTTAAAAAATTCAGCATTTCATTTAAAAAGCCACAGGAAAGATTTGAAGGTGAAACCGTAATTTACTTTGAAGACTTTGACGGGTTGGGATTAGAACTTGTAGCCAATGATAAAGATAACAGGCCGGGATTTACGTATGGGCACATCCCCATTGAAAACTCAGTAAAAGGTTTTTACAGCGTTGAGATATGGGAAGAAGGTTATGAACGCACCGCAGGTGTACTGACTGAGCAAATGGAACATACTCTGATCGGTGAAAAGGGCAACAGGTTTCGTTTTGTTGCTTCGGATCTGCCGGGAAATTATGTGGACATATTGTGTTCGCCGGATAGTTTAAGGGGATTAGGGGGTGGTGGAACTGTCCATCACATTGCCTTCAGTACTCCAACCACCCAAACACAAAATAAAGCCAGGGAAAACCTGTCCATGCGAATGCTGAATCCAACACCTGTCCTTGACCGGGAATATTTTACTTCAGTTTATTTCAGGGAACCGGGAGGTGTATTATTCGAAATTGCCACCGCAGGCCCGGGATTTGCAACTGATGAATCCAGGGAGCATTTGGGAGAACAATTAAAGTTGCCTCAGCGTTATGAGCAATACAGGGCGGTTATAGAAAAAGCAGTTCCACCAATCACAATCAATATTGATAAATTCAGGTAGTGTCATTAAATCAGATAATATATTCGGGCAAACTATTGGATTCAGCAAAAAAAGCCCTGATCATGCTTCACGGGAGGGGTGCATCTTCCGAAGATATTTTATCAATTGCACCCAATCTGAATGTGAGTGATTATGCTTTGATTGCGCCACAGGCACCGGGAAATACCTGGTATCCATATTCATTCCTTTCGCCACCGCAACAAAATGAGCCCTTTCTCACGGCTGCTCTTACATTTATAAAACAAATACTTGATGATTTACTTGCCAAGGGGATGAAGAAAGAAAATATTTACTTTCTCGGGTTTTCCCAGGGTGCTTGTCTTACACTGGAATTTGTTACAAGAAATGCAAATCGTTATGGAGGTGTTGCAGCATTTACGGGGGGATTGATCGGTGATAAAATAGACACCCGGAATTACAAAGGTGATTTTGAAGATACCCCTGTCTTTATCGGTTCATCCAATCCTGACCCGCATGTACCGGTGGAAAGGGTGTATGCAACAACTAATATTTTAAAATCCATGAATGCTGTTGTGACCGAAAAAATTTATCAAAACATGGGACATACGATCAACCAGGATGAAATTGAAAAAGTGAATGA
>JBDUCQ010000143.1:0-6844 GCA_040003385.1 Ginsengibacter sp.
TGCCTACTTATAAAATAATATTTCCCGTGCTTTTTCATCCGCTGCTGTATAACGGATTACAAAATCCTTTTGTTCTTTGATTCGGGACATTAATTGGACGATGCGGTATCTTACAGGCTCTGTGCCCAGGATGAAAGTGGCATCAGAATGATCAACCTGGTCTAACTTTTTCAGGGAAACGAGTAATTTATTTTCCATTTCATCCAGCAATCCAAAAAGTTCTCCATCCGATTTCTTTGGTTTGAATTGCTGGTTACGGTATTCAACAAAATGGTTATAATCTGTAGTTGCATCGTTGATACCAGCCACTGAAGAATTGTAGAGCTCCACATCCCTGTCCTGGTTGATCATCTCAATATTCATTTTGATAATATTGTTATTATTCCTCACCATTGAATTGTACAAAGCATCCTTTTGAATTCTTGCGGCAGATGATTTGAATTTGTGCAGGCTGTCCATTTCCATGTAGGCGGCAATGGAATCTGTATAATTAAAATATTGATTCTTATTGTTGAAAATGTTACCACTATTGAATTGCTGGTGAGTAACGGGTTTATTCAATAATTGCCAGATGGGGTCGTAAGGCATGTGGGTTTCGATGAATTCTGCAGGAGCCATCATAAAGTATTTTAAATTCATGCCGTTGCTTTCATCCCATGTTGGATCATACAATCCCCAACTCCCATTCACCAATACTGCACACCAGGAATGGCCCGTCTTGTCAACCATTCCCATTTGTTTTGTATAACCGTTCACAACAAAAGAAGGAAGCCCTGCCTTTATACAAATGTCATTAAAGATGGCAGCATAGTTTTCACAAACACCTCTCCTTCTTTTTAATGCAAGCGTTATTTTGGCTTCGGGGTCCACACCTAAATTGATCTCATTTGCGCTGTCCTTGTCGTATTTTATATTGCTGACGACCCAACTATAAATAGCCCGGATCATTTTTGAATCACTGGAGAAATGTGAGTGGATATAACCGGCAATCAATGAAGTTGAATAAGTCAGGGAATCAGGGATGTGAACAACTCCCTCTCTCACTCCATAGTATTCACTCTGGGGTTTTGCTGTTGTAGAAATAAATGAAAAAGCAAACAGGAGCAACACTTTGTTCATGTTGCTAAAGTTATTATTTCATTTGAAAAAGATAATACAATTTTTATATCCGTCCGGATAGCTACAAGGTCTTCTTTAAGGGAAGAATTGCTCTAAAATGATCTTTCCATCCTTTACCTGGTATACACAGAGTTCGGACATATCCATAGCTCCATGCTCTTTCATGGTAACATTCAATCTCATATTACACGCGAACGAATTGGTGCTCACCAGGGGGTCAGAAACAGAAATCTCGTGCACTTCCTTTACCATATTGTTCCACTTCACCCCTTTTTCTTTGATGGCTGACAAGCCTTTAGTTTCCTTATCAAATGCAGGCGAAGAATGAGGCTCAAGACTTACTGCGTCCTGGGAAAAAAGCTCATCAAGCGCTTTTTCAAATTCATTTTTGCGACAAAGCTCCACGAGCCGGTTTGCTATATCCTGTATTACCATAAAGTTTATTTTAAGCGAAGCTAAACCAGACTCATTTAATTTCAGCATGATTGGTGCCATATTTTTTTTTCATCCTGTTCCGGATAGAATAAAAAATAGTAAAGGCAGGGCCAATAAGCATATAAACCATTCCTGAAAGACCGGAATACCGGGTAGGCAATAAAAACGCAGTCATTACAGACAACATCCCAATGCTGATCAGCAACAATTTAGCATACAAGGTACTTTTTGTATCGAAAGTTTCAGAAGAAGTTAATCCCAACTCAACTTTTTTATCAAGGGCATGCAGGTACATAAAAAAGAATAAAATATAGATAAGAATATACCCTGTACCATAGATCATCATAAGCTTTGGGGTGTCTTCCAAACTCATATGAAACGGGGAATTCCCTGCACCATATATCTGTTTGCTGAATATGAGGGTAAATAAAAATTTCAGGGGGTACACATAAAATAAAACAAGAAATATGAGCGTGCAGTTCAACACGACTGTTTTTACATCATGCATTCCATAGCGCCTGAAAAAAACATTCTGTTCATACCAGATCATCATCAGGATCAAAAAGCTTACCCCAAATGCAAAAAATCCACGCATGGTAACCATAAGTTCTTCAAAGCTTTTGGGTACTTCAAGGGAAACGATGAGAAGAGTGACTGCAAATGCAAATACGGCATCGCTGAATGCTTCAATTCGTAGGATTTCATGACCCCGCAGCCGGAAGGTTTGATTTTTTGCCAGTTGTTTTGCCACCTCTTTTCTAAGCATAACCACTTGTTTTTAATTTGAAGAATTTGAGACTGTAGAAGAGATCAGGCAAGTCCTATTTTTTTTAAAAGGCCATTGAACCGTGGATCCCCACGCAAAGGATCGATTTTAGGATCAATTTTTAAACTGCACAATGATTCCTCATGCTGATCAATGCTTTTTTGCAGCCAGGAAAAAGCAGTGTCCTTGTCATCCAGGGATGAATATATAAGTGCCATTCCCCTGTAATCGTTTCCACCCAACACATTGCTATTTATTATAGTTGTTAACAAATTGATTGTTTCTTCTTTTCTGCCGGCGGATGCTAATATCTGTGCCAAGGCAACATCGGATTTTATTTTGTTGCCAGTCAACTGTCTCCATTTTTCATTTTCAGAAATTGATTCATCCATTTGTCCCAATCCCTGGTAACCAAGAGACAAAAGCCGTCGGGCCGGCGCAAAATTGGGATCCAGTTCAAGGGTGACCATTGCCATGTTAATGGCCTTGCTGTATTCACGGTTGTAATAATAATAGATGCCCTTGTCTTTCATGATGCCTTGCGAAATAGGATCTAGATCTACGGCTATGTTTATCTCCGTAAAAGATTCTTCCATTCTTCCCATGAACATCAGCCATTCCGCGTACCAATGATGGGCTGTTGCATAATTCGGATTTAGTTCAATGCCAAGTTTGAACTCTTTTTCAGAATTGTGCCAGTCCCATTCATTCAACATAAGAGAAATGGCGAGTGAAATGTGTGCTTCACCCAACTTGTTATCAATTTGTAGTGCCCTGTTTACGGCTGCCATTTGTTTTGGAAAAAGATCTCTGCGGGATATATTGGTAAACTCCCCCATCAGGCTGTAAGTATCCGCCAGGCCCGCCCATGCCAGTGCGTAGTCAGGATCTTTTTCAAGGGCTCTTTGGAAATGCCTGGCCGCAGAAGTAAGTCCTGTGGCATTTCTTTGTTTCCAAAAATAACGGCCTTGCAGGTAAAGCTGGTATGCTTCAGTATTCTCTGTATACCTTTTCAAAAGTTTTTTCTGTTCTTCATGGGTAAGTTGTAACCTGAATGCTTCCACGATCTTAGAGGATACCATTTCCTGCATATCAAAAATATCATCGATCGTACCGTTGAATGTGTCTGACCATAAATGAACGTCCTGTGAAGCGTCTATAAGCTGAGAGGTGATCCTGATGGCATTGCCATTCTTTCTAACGCTGCCTTCTATTATATAGTTTGCCCCGGTTTCGCTTCCAATGATTTTCATTCCCTTTGTGGTGGCTTTGTATTGCATTGAAGTTGTTCTTGAGATAACCCTCATATCTTTCAGCTTTGACAGGTTCGAGATCAACTCTTCAGTGAGGCCATCACTGAAATATTCCTGGTCAGGGTCGTTGCTCATATTTATGAAAGGTAAAACTGCAACGGATTTCCTGGTTCTCTTTTCTATCGCCTTTTCTCCTTTGCCTTCAAGAGTTTTTTTATCAGGAACATTAATTCCGTGATTGGTGACTGCAAATATTTCTATCTCCTCCTTTACGTTTTTGAGTGAAAACTTCCCCAGGGAAGCGCTTTGTATATCCCGTTGATTTCTGATATCATCGTATACCCTTCCGGATATCAGTATGCTTCCAGGGATGGAAAATGATTCGATGCGTGACGCGATGTTTACCCCATCGCCATAAATTTCATCGCCATCAATTGCTACATCACCTGTATGGAGTCCAATGCGAACAGGTACTGACGGGTCCAAAAGCATTTCCTGCTGGAGTGAAAGTGCTGATCGCACAGCTTCAATGGAACTGGTAAAACTGCACATAGCCCCATCACCACGCAAATCCAGTATCCGGCCAAAATGGTTGCTTACCTCTTTCACAAGCTGATCCCTGAACTTGTGGCGAAGCATTATGGCCCTCTCTTCATCTTCCTGCATCATTGCCGTATAACCGGCTATGTCGGCAAACATGATGGCAGTGAGCTGTCTCAATACAGGCATGGCAGTTATTATGAAATTGAAGATAATAAAAAAGAAGCTGGATTGCAGTTGAAGGAAATCACCACAATTAAATAACCTTCATCCCGGACTATATTTTGTTTTAAACTTTCATTATCTGTATTAAAATTGGCATCTGAATATCTGCTGAAAAAATATAATAAGTTGGCAAGGATATTGAATGAGGGTTCATTCATTCAAATTAAACAGTACTAATGGAAAATTCATTCAACCCGGAACACAAAGAAGGAAAAGTTGCGAGCGCTATCGAAGAGCAAACTGCTAAAATACCATCGGATGTATTTTTATGGGCGGCTTTGGGATCAATGGCATTGTCCCTGACACTACAATTAACGGGCAGTAAGCACAGGAGTCTATTTGTAGGTCAGTGGGCCGCTCCGTTTTTATTGTTTGGAGTTTACAACAAGCTGGTAAAACTTGAGGGACACGATAAAACGTCTTAAAAAATTTCGACGTGTATTTAGTTAAGCAAGCATTTTAAAACCAGGGTAATTTATCCTGGCTGAGTGAATATTTGTTTAAGCATGGATATTTTTCCTGGATGTTTTAATCATCCTGTTAAAAGCACCTGTGATCTGGGGGTTGTTGGATCTCTTTTGAAACACTACTTGCAATCTTGCTTAAATAGCAAATTTGCCATCAAATAATTTTTCAGGAAGCATTAAACATTACCGGTCGTGTATTTGAGTTACTGCTTTAAAAAATCTTTCTTCGGAATAGATGGAGAGCTGACCTGAAGGGCCATTTAAATTGTATTCACAGCCATGTGTAGCCCAGGGAAGTGAAAGCAACATGTTTTTAACTTTATACTGGTCGAGTTTATTAGACAGCCTTACACTTTGCTCATAATAAACGTGAGCATCAATTTTACCATGAATCAGGAGAGTGGGCACTGTTTCAGAAGTCACGTGAAGAATGGGAGACTCCGCTTTGTACCTTTCCGGCACTTCAGCCGGGTTTCCGCCTAAAAATTCCCGTTGAACTTTCCTTGAATCCATAATTCGAATATTGTCCGGGTGGTCATAAGACCAATACATGTCATTCGGTCCATAAAATGCCGCTACACCTTGAACCCCGTTTTCATTGCCCGTGTAAGCCATTGTTAAAACAATCTGGGCGCCCGCTGATCTACCCATCAAAACAAAATTGTTTGTATCAATTTTAAGCAATTCTGAATTCCTGCGAAGCCAGTTAAAAGCAGCATGCAAATCTTCCTGTGGAGCAGGACTGTGAAATTTTGGGGCCAACCTGTAATTGATGGTAGCTACCTGGTAACCTGCGTTGGCAAAATAGTTATTCACCGCAGCGATTTCGCTGTTGTCTCCCCTTGTCCACGAACCACCGTGCACCACTACCAGGCATGGACGTATACCCGGAATTTCTGATTGGGAGAAATTCAGTGTTAAGTCAACCCCTTCATGTGTGGCATATTGGTATGTTTTAAACAGAACAGTTTTACTGCCATTCCCTGTTAACATTTGAAAAAAACTAAAAGGGCTTTTTTGATGAAACCCTTTAATATCATGAACACGTGTGTCAAAAGAATTTTCGAGCCTCCATTCAAGGTTGTTTCCTATTCTATATGCTCTTGCAATTGGTGAAAACAAAATCATAAATGTAATTACGCTAATTACTATGGAGGGAAACCTGAATTTTAAGCTGAAAAAACTCCAGGTCAATAACAATATATCAACAATCAAAAATATCCAGGGAAATTCAGGAACTGCGATGCCCAGGTACCAGGCTTCTTTACTGGGCACAGGGAAAAAATTCACAAGGGAAAGCACGAGGAGAAGCAGTATGAGGATAAACCGGAACATTTTTAAATGTTTGTCTGATATACGTTTAATTGAAAGGGTTAGACTTCAGATCTATTCCTTTTTATAGCGGAGAACCCTGTTTTGAGAAAAAGTATAGTAAAGGCAATGAAAATTATTTATAGTAGATGATATTCCGGACTAGATTTTAATTACCAAAAATCACTTCAGGTTGCTGATGCCGAAGTGTTACTCTTTTATTTTTCAATTATGATAGTATCAGCTGATGCTCCCAGGCTCAAAAGGAGATCGACGATTTCTTTTACAAAAATTTCAGGTCCGCACACATAAAAATGCCTGCCGAAGTCTTGTATGGTGTCAACAAGAAAATTTCTATCAATTCTTCGTTCATTGAATCCAATGACTCCCTGGCGTGTGAAAACATTGATGTATTCCTGCCCCAGCATCCTTGTAAGTTCATCTTCCAGTATAATATCATCAGCTGTCTTATTAGAAAATACCAGAAAATTTCCTGGTAGTAATTTTTTTACTTCGTATAAGGACCTGAAAATGGCGATAAACGGAGTAATTCCTGCGCCGCCGGCAATAAATACACCCGGCTCCCTGTATTGAATTGTGCCAAATACATCGTGTAATATCAATTCTGCCCCTGAATTGGTTTTGCCCAATTGTTGTGTAACGCCCTGGTGCTCCTCATAAATTTTTATGATAAATTCCAAGTGGGGCCATTCATTGAGCGAAGTGAA
>JBDUCQ010000032.1:0-22776 GCA_040003385.1 Ginsengibacter sp.
AAGATAGAACCAAAACCGGTCATTAAAAAAAAGGTGATCAACCAATGAGATGAATAGAGTCGGGAGCAGGGAGCCTAAATAGCTATTTTCTTCGCTAACATGGGTTTGCAAATTTTCAATTCTGAAAAGAGCAGGCCATTTTTCCCAGTAAGTTAAACGTTAATCATAGACGAATTTCGATAGGTGCGGAAAAAGATGGTACTGAAGCTTATTCAAAATTAATTTGAACAACCATTTATTTAAGGGTTGTTGAACCAGCTGTTTTAATATCCCGGAGTGCATTAAATATTTCATTACACTTTTTGGATTGTCTATTTTGAGGTGATGTTTCGATTCCTATATAAAAGACAATAATATTTTTCCTGATGGAAACAGATACATTTTTAAATTTTTGACTCTTAAGTTTCAGCAACCATGTATCATACGTTTCATCGGCAAGCTCGTATTCACAGGGGCGGTTGGTTTGCCGGTATCAAAATCCTGGTCCTGGAAATCCAGCCCTTGTGTATCCAGCTGGTGTATTCGGGAAGTATAATGCACCATGATGGTATCAAAGCTCTGGTCAAAATATTTTTCTGGCTGTGCGGATGGTGTTTTAAATCGCAGCGCTCTTGTAGGTCCAACATTGGAAGTACCCGGATGGCATATAAAAGAAAAGAAGGACCAAGAAGAATATTCAATTTCCGCAAGCTGCCATAGTTTCAGGGAAACCGATCCAATTAATCAATTCGCAAAAAACTAAAAATTATGGATGAATTTTCAATGAATGCACCAGGTGATGCTGACTACAAAAGAAGGGATTTCATAGCATCGGCACTCAGAGCTGCATTTGCCACCAGTATGGTTGGCATCCCGGTTTTAACTATGGCATCAAAACATATTGCGCCAAAGATTAATTATTCTGTGCAGGATATCATTGATATTATTTTGAAAGAAATTCCCGGTGCGCCTTTCGCAGAAACTGTAGATACAATAAAAAGCGGAAGTGCCGGGCAACATGTAACGGGGATCGTTACTACCATGTTTCCAACCTTGCGGGTGATCAAGGAAGCGGCGCGGATTCGTGCAAATTTTATCATTGCCCATGAGCCAACATTTTACAATCATGCAGATGATCTGAACTGGACAGAAAAGAACAAGGTTGTAAAAAATAAAATTAAATTACTTGATGAGCATCATATCACTGTATGGCGTTTTCATGATTACATCCATTCAATGAAACAAGATGGTATCCGCAAAGGCGTTCTGGAGATGGCCGGATGGCAACAGTATGAGCAGGCAGGAGAACCTATTTTAAAATTGCCAAAAACCTCACTAAAAAATCTTATAGACCACTTGAAATCTTCCTTGCATATCACACACGTTAAAGTGATCGGTGACCTGGCGCAGCTGTGCGAACGTGTTGCATTAATGCCCGGTGCCGTTGGCGGTCAAAAACAGATATCAATGGTAGAAAAGGAAGTCCCTGACGTACTCATTGTGGGTGAAGTGCATGAATGGGAGACAGCAGAATACATAAGGGATGCCAGGGCTGCCGGATCACCAACCTCATTAATCATTCTTGGACATTCTGTTAGTGAAGAACCAGGAATGAAATGGTTCGCAGAATGGCTTCAGCCAAAAATTCCCGGAATTAAAATAACGCATGTTGGGTCGGGAGATCCATTTACGTGGATATGAGAGGAAGTCCATGGTCCACAGTCGACTGTCCACAGCACAGATTTTTGTTTTGGATAGTAATCTAGCTTTTGAGAAGAGTGATCTGTTACTTCTTTGCGGAGATCCGATTGTGTGGATTTAATTATTATGTCTGGTGGGTAGAAATGCTCTTCTGTGGACCGTCGACTGTGGACCGTGGACCTGTAGCGGTTGTCTTGTCATCTCTTTCTTTTCAGAATAATACCTGAGCTTTTTTGAAGGTCACCTTCAAATCTTATCTGGCTCCTGGCATTTCCATCCTGAATAATTAGAATGCCTGTATTGGGTGGTATTGAGCCAAGATTTTCTGCATACATAGTGAGCAAAACGGAATCGCCAAGATCGGGGGTCATGTGAATAATTACATTCACTGCCTTTTCACTCAGTTCTTGCTTTGATACAATGACCCTGCCATTTAAAACAACACTTACCGTGTCACCGTCAACTATCCCATTGTCATATAAACTTATTAGTAAGCTGTCGGAAGTAAAGAAGATACTCTGTATGATCTCGGTTTTTCTTTTATCCATTTCTGCCGTTGCCTTTACTGAAACTGGTGGTTCTGATATTTTTGACACTGGAGGAATCTGGGCCTTGACCCGAGATTCTTTGACGGGGATTGGTTCTTCTTTGTGAGCGGGTTTTACTTTATTTGTAGCAACATCAGGCGGTGGTTTTTTGAGTATAACCGGTTTCTGACTAGGTTGCTTCAAAACCATGCCAGTATTATTTGTTGGCTTATTTGCAATGGCACCCATTTTAGTGGGTGGAGGATTTACAATGCCGGTTTTAGGTAAAGGAACTCCGGATTTTTGTGGCAGCGTTGATGCAAAGATTTTTTCCTTATCACTTTTCGGTTCAACGAATGCAAGAGTATTGAGGAGATGCATTTTATCCAATTGCGAGATCAGCCTTGTTTCTGAATTCCTGCTTTTTTTTTGCAGTGAAATTGTCCCTGAATAATCATTGATGTCGGTTGCCCTGTGATCCAGCAACCTTGTATGAAACTTGCCACTTAACATCATTACAGAATCTGCATTTTGTAAGGAAAGAAAAGCAAAAAGTTTGATGTGCTTTGAGGGAGTTGTGTAATTGTCATAAATCAGCTGATCATCTTCAATAACAATATTTCCCTTCTTTCTCTTGATAATGACTGATTTTACACCGGCATTATCAACGCCATCAACGGTGTAAACAGTTAGTGTGTAGCCGCCAGATTTTTCTTTGTTTTCACTGATCACGAGTTCATACAAAAGGTCCATATCTCTCGTATGCATCACTCCTGTCCAAATACCACTGATATCCTGAGAAAGAATTTTTAAGGGTAATAACAATAACAGGAATAGTGGTTTCATTGTGAATGAGCAATGGTGTCCTTCGGCAATCCTGCCTGCCGACAGGCAGGATCAGGATGACAATTGGGAATGATGAATAAATGATATTGACTCATGCAAATTAAAGCAGAATTGGGTTAATTATAGAATTTGCAGAATTGGATGCGAATCAAGTTGGGTAACCAGTTGAAGAAAATAGCGATATAATTGTCATTCCGAACCTGCCTGCCCGCGGGCTTTTTGAAGGATGCCCATTCTGCTCACAAGACAGACTACACTACCAAACAAAAATCTGGGCTACAGTCCGTGAACAGTGGACCGGAATTGTAAACCTGTGCTGTGGATCTTCGACCGTCGACCATGAACTTCCTCACCTTCTCCTCCTTTTAATAGCATCGATGCTGTTGAGAAGCCCTTCACTAAAAGTATCATCCGCAAGTTGCCAGAACATGATGCCGTTTAATTTTTTTTCAAGGGCATAACGTGTTTTTAATATTATTGATGTTGTATCATCAAAGGTTGCCATTAACCTACGCTGTATATTAAATGCATAGGGTGCGTTTGCCACGCTGTCCCAATAACTTACAAAGCCATTGTTTACATTAATAGTATCTGAAAAATGACTGAATGACAATCCATGATAGAACTGCGCAGGCAAATACAACCCATTGTTAATTGTATCGCTTACCTCGAACAACCTGGCATAAAAGGCAGCCCCGATCACTATTTTCCCAGGAAGGACACCGGCAGCAATTAACTTTTTTACTCCATGATCAACGGATTCTGTTTGTTTTGGTGTTGAGTACAGAGATGTGTGATGCCCCGAAATAGTGCTAAAACCTGATACCAGGTCATAACTCATAAGGTTTACACGGTTGATTTTTGCCATTACTTTTTTCCATTCGATAGAAGAGTCAATAAAGGAGCTAAAACCACCTGCCGCGAAACTGATCTCCTTTTTTTTACCCAGCTTTTTTCGAAGCAGATAGATGAGTGCCGTAAAATTCGGTTTGTCCTCATTTCTGTATGTATGGCCGGGAAATCCGGCAATGGCAGGATATTCCCAATCCAGGTCAATGCCGTCAGTATTAAAATAATTGGTAAGCTGTTTTACTGATTTGGCAAATATTCTTCTGCCATACCGCGTTGAAAAAACATCGGAACAAGTTTTACAACCTCCCCATCCACCGAGGGATAAAATGATTTTAAGCGCTGGATTTCTTTTCTTCAGCTCAACCATACGCAGTATGGTAGCGCTGTCACGTGCATTGCTCACTGATAAAGTATCGCCTTTTAAATGACAAAAGCTAAAAATAAGGTGTGTAAGCTTTTCTACTTCAAAACTGTCTATCATTGTTGTGCTACCGGCATAATATGCAATGACCGCAAAATCATGTTTGTCTGAATTTTGTTGTGAGCAACAAAGGAAGGCGAGAGAAGAGAAAAAGACGGGTAGAAAAAATCGAATCATTGAATTTCCTTTTAATAAGGTGTAAAAAATAAGTGTTTTGTAATCTAAGGCCAATTTCAGATGAAGTGATCTTTATCTGGATATTTGAATAGTTCATCAGCTGCCCTGGAATTTTTATGTGGCTTATCGCGTAGCGATTATAGATGATGTGTTGCATTCACATTTATGGAAGTTCCAAACCGAAAGTGAATGATGATCAGATAGGTTCTGTAACGTTTGTGAGAAATCACTGTCCATCCGTTCACTATTTATATCATCTCACACTATTATGATTTTTAAATCCTGTAACCACTACGCGGTATGATAAACATATTTCGAGGTTTTCTACCAAGCTTAAATGGCTACGCCATGAGTGAATAGGCTGATTCACTTTTAAAGAGCTATGTTATATTGAGAAATAATGAGCCGGTTATGGTCCAAAAGGTTTGAAATGAATTGCTATTCATGTATGTTGTTGTTTTATCATTTCACGTATTTTTAGTTGTAAATCGGCTAATCGTTACGCGATAAGATATTCAATGTGTTTTGATTTCTACCTAGCTTAAATGCCTACGCCTAATTGGAATTGTATTTACGATTGAAATATACCTGCCAGAGGCATGAAAGCTAGGTAGAAAATACCGCAACGAGAATTTCTTATCGCGTAGCGATTACAGATGATGTATTGCATTCACATTTGTGGAAGTCAAAACCTGCCTACGCCATTTTGGTAATTTTATCGTAATGAATATGTGTAACCGCTACGCGATAACATTTACGATTTCTGATGTTTTTTTACCAGGCTTATATGGCTACGCCATATTGGTAATTGTATCGTAATGAATAATCACATGCCAGAGGCATGAAAGCTTGGTAGAAAATACCGGCAACATGAATTTCTTATCGCGTAGCGATTATAGAGCCCGGTTTTCATTCCTATTTACGTTTGTTGCCGAGCCATAACAAAGCATTTATGATCAGCTTATCCTGGATCTTATTGCTGAATGTAGATGAAAGCTCTTTATTTGTGCCTTTTTCATAATCAATGTCATTGTGCCCCATATTGAAATAAATCATCCTGTACTTTACATTTGTCCATACCACCGGGTAGTGACCACTGTGCCATATTTCATTGGGTTTGGGACCTGTTCCCAACGGAAAGCTTGCAGGATCAATTGATAAAAGTATTTTGATGTCCATATTTTTTTGTAGGTCCTTTCTCCACCTGTACCACTCGTTAGGAGCTGATACAAATTTTCGGGGAAGAGCCCTTGTTGATGGATGGTGTTTGCCTTCAACCTTTAAAATGGCAGAAGTAGGCCTCCATGTATTGCTGACATATTCTCCTGATCCTAAAAATCCGTTGTGATACCAGTCCCAATTTTGAGGATATTCGGATGAGTTCAATGCAAATGCAGAAAAATGAAACCCCATCCATGCTCCGCCACTTTCCATATATTTTTGAAAAACGATCCTTTGATCGGGAGAATCGGGACGGGTATCAAGAAAAATAATGACCTGGTACAGGGAAAGAAAATTTGCATTCATATTTTCCCAATTGCTGGTTGAATCATAGGAGAAATGATATCTCCCGCTCATTGTTGAAAACCACTGATTGGCTTCATGCACAAAGCTTATGTGTGCAGCATCGTTCTTCCCGGAAAAAAAAGCGATGGCCTTGAATTTTGAATTGTTGTGCTGAGAATAACTGCTGTTATAAGTACAGGATAGGAGGGCAAGAAGAAAAAAATTTCTAAACGGTTTAAGCATGTGTCTATTAAACATTGAATTTATAAAATGTATTGAATTCGGTCAACAGTCCACCGCCCACGGTCCACAGCCGATCATTCTGCTCAAAAGAGAATTTTAATTCAGTCCACGGTCGACGATCCTCGATCCACAATTAAAATGCATAGAATTGTGGATTGATAGGGAAATAAAATTTCAGACCTATAAACAAGCAATTACTTACTATTTGTAACGGGGTTCAAAAGCCGCAGGGCATTAAATATAGCCTGGTGCGAGACTGTTGCATGGTCTTCCTGTGGCAAATAATCAAAATAAACTTTCACATTTTTATTTTGTAAACTTTGAATTTTTTCTGCCAGTAAATTGGCGTCAACTTCCATCACTCGTGCCTGATCCCCGGGTGTAAGCCCTTCTTTGCCTACCCCAATATAAACACCTGTTTCCGGATTCAATTGTTTCTGCAATAACTCCGTTTTTAAGTTTAGCAATGAACCATTGTCCCACCACAGGCTGGGACTGATGATGATGTATTTGTTAAACAAGGCTGGTTTTTTCAATAAGATCTCTGTGGCTAAAAGGCCGCCGAGCGACTGACCAATAATAGTTTTTGATGTGCCCGTTTTATATTTAGACTGGATGTAAGGTTGTAATTCTTTTTCTAAAAAGCTGATAAACCTGGCTGATTTTCCCGTGGTAGGATATTTTTTACTTTGTTCTGCAATCGTAGTGGGGAAAGTAAAATCTCTTCTCCTGTCCACCGTGGCAATACCTACAACAATTGATTTGGGTACCCGGTTTATCCATGAAAAGTTGTTGAACTGGTAGAGACCTACAACATGAATAAAATCTTCATCAGCTGAACCATCGAGCAGGTATACAACGGGATATTTCGTGGTGTCATGACTGTTGTATCCTTCGGGAAGGTATATATTCAACACCCGTTTTTCAGACAGTTCTGTTGATTGGATCTCATCTATTTCTCCAAGAATAAATGGTTTGCCGGTAGAAACTTGTTTACCTGATTGGGCGAATGAAAGAATCGGGATTAATGAGATTATAAAAATTATCAATGTTCTCATTTTCTTATAAATCATTTTCATTTTATTTTATTCAATATATTTTTTAATAAAGATGAAATGTAAAGGGGCAGGATTTTTACTCCGGCATTCATTCTAAAGTTTTCTAAAATGCCCAAATATATTCAAACGTTGTTTTTTAATGTTTATTGATGCCTGCCAGCTGGTCAACAGAATTCCATCTGCTCATTCGTATATTTCCAAACCAGCCATAATTGGTAAGTTTGTTTTATTAATCCCCTTTATTTTCGTGGCTTTTTCTTTTAATGATTTTGGGCAATGGATCTTAAATAATATACGAAAATCTTATTCCAGCGCCTAATTTGTAGCACTTTTACTATCATCTTTTTTTGTCTCTTCATTGATTCTCATAAATGGTTTCAATATATCTATCGGCACGGGGAATATTGTAGTGGAATTATTTTCTGTAGCTATTTCACGTAAGGTTTGCAGGTAACGCAAGGTGAGCGCGCTGGGCTGCTCGCTCAAAATTTTCGCTGCATCGCTTAAGCGCTGTGAGGCCTGGAATTCACCTTCTGCAGAAATTACCTTAGCCCTTCGTTCTCTTTCCGCTTCTGCCTGTTTAGCCATGGCACGCTGCATTTCCTGTGGCAGATCTATCTGCTTTACTTCTACATGCGAAACTTTTACACCCCAGGGTTCTGTTTGTGCATCAATGATCTGTTGGAGGCGATGATTTATTTTTTCTCTTTGCGAGAGCAGATCGTCAAGTTCTGATTGTCCTAAAACACTGCGCAAAGTGGTTTGAGAAAGCTGTGATGTGCCAGTCAAATAGTTTTCTATTTCTATAATCGCTTTTTGAGGATCGACCACCCGGAAATAAATGACCGCATTAACTTTGATTGAAACGTTGTCCTGTGTGATGACATCCTGCGGCGGAACATCCATAACCACAGTTCTTAAACTCACTTTTACCATTTTATCAATGATGGGGATTAGAAGAATAAGCCCGGGGCCTTTCACTCCGCCACTCAGGACCCTTCCAAGCCTGAAAATTACACCCCGCTCATATTCCCGCAGGATCCGTATGGCGCTGCCAAGGATATATAAAGCAAATACAATACTAACTATGGGTGCGATTGGGATCTGTTGCATTTTTGTTTTTTTAAAAATTTAATTGTAGAAATTCATTTGAATTTAAATGCTGCTTGTACCATTGTTCATTAGTTCAACATATAACGTAAGGTTTTTTATTCCCTTAATGATAATTTTTTCTCCCTTGTTGATATTTCCCGAAACAGATTCGGCATTCCATATTTCGCCATTCACTGTCACAGTCCCGATAGGATCCAGCGCGTGATTTACTTCTCCAAGTTTTCCTATTAAAGTCTGGATTCCGGTTGCGGGACGTAAGTGTTGTGCCCTTAATCCCATCCCAACAATAAAAAGAAAGAATAAGGCAGTTGCGGTTGTGCATCCAATGATAATGCTCCAAGATATGGATACAAAATTTTCTGAAGGACTGCTTCTGAATAAAAACAGCGAGCCCAGAAAGACCGATACTATGCCCCCTATAGTAAGGATACCATGACTTATTATTTTTATTTCCAGCAAAAAAAGAACAATGCCAAAAATGATCAGGGAGAGGGCGGCATAGTTTACAGGCATTGAACTCATTGAATAGAGTGCAAAAATGAGAAAGATAACACCTGCTATTCCCGGGAAGATCGATCCAGGGTTAAACAGCTCAAACATGATTCCATAAAAGCCAAGCATCATCAGCATGTACGCAATATTGGGATCACTGATCCTGTCCAGTATTTTTTGAAAAAATCCCATTTCGGTTGAATGGATATGCGCATTTTTTGTTTGAAGTATTTTAGTTCCTCCATACACTTCCACATTTTTCCCATCGATTTGAGTGAGAATTTCCTGGTCATCATTTGCGATATAATCAACAATATTTTTTTCCAACGCTTCTTCTTCAGTGATTGAAACACTATGCCGCACAGCGTCTTCAGCCCAGTCCACATTCCTTTTACGTTTTTCTGCGATGGTTCTTATGAAAGCCGCAGCGTCATTTGTTCCTTTCGTCTCCATGATGGTATCGGTCGTGGCCTGTAAGGTAACAGGATGTGCTGCACCTATATTTGTACCGGGGGCCATCACCGCAATGTTGGCGGCAAGGGTAATGAACACACCTGCGGAACCTGCATGGGCTCCCGCCGGAGAAATGTACACGATGATGGGTATAGGTGACTTGAGGAAATCACTTACAATTTCTCTTGTAGAGTTCAGCAAACCGCCCGGAGTATTCAAATGAATGAGCACACATTCAACTTTTTCTGAAGCAGCTTTTGCAATTGTTTTATGAATATATTCTGCGGAGGCGGGATTAATTCCACCATTGATTTTTATAGAAAGTATTGTTTGAGCAAAAAGAATGGCAGGAAGAACAAACAGACCGGTGAAAATTAAAGTACGCTTCATAATCTTTTGAATGAAGCTTTTTATTGCCATCAACTGTAATTTACTGAAAAGGAAAGGCAAATCAAAATTAGGGGGTGATTATGGAGACGGGAGCCAATAGTCAGGAGCCAATAGTCAAGAGCCGGGAGCCGGAGTATTGAATTACTTTGTTTATAGTTCTTAGTTTTTAGTTCATAGTTTTTAGTTCGTAGTTGGGAGAACTCTCAATTACGAACATCAAATCATTTCTTAAAATCTACAAATACAAAATGACATTTGGAAGTGATTTTTGAACTACACCGTTCAATGAATTATATTCACTTTGTAAAACGGACAAAATAATTATATGCATTTAAAATATCTCTGTTCTCATTTATTGGGTATTCTCTCACTGGCAACTGTTTCCGCCCAGGAAATCAGTATAAGCATGCAGAAAGTAAAACTGGTGTTTACGGTTGATCAGCAAGGAACACCATTGTATGCTGTATCATTTGATCAGAAGACCATCATTCAAACTTCTTCTCTTGGATTTACGCTCGTGAATGATGATAATTTCAACAACAATTTTCAAATCATCAACTCTGAAAAAAAATCGGTGGATGAAAGCTGGCAACCGGTTTGGGGGGAGGTGAATGAGATACGGAATCATTATGAGCAGGCAACTGTTCATCTTAAACAAAAAGGTACGAATCGCTTATTGGATATCATCTTCAGAGTATTTGCAGATGGCATAGGGTTTCGTTACGAATTTCCTCAACAGCCGGGTCTCCAATACTTTATTGTAACAGATGAGTTGACACAATTCAACCTGGCCGGTGATCACAAAACATTCTGGATACCGGGTGACTATGATTCTAACGAGTACCCGTACACGACAACTAAAATAAGTGGTATAGACAATAAAGAAATTGTTGAAAAGAGCACGGACATTGCCGTTCGGATGGCTCCTGACCGCTATTCAGTTCAAACCCCATTGATGATGAAAACGGCTGAAGGGTTGTATTTAAATATCCATGAAGCTGCACTGGTGAATTACCCGGCCATGCAACTGCATGTTGATCCACAAACATTTAAATTAAAGTGCAGCTTGGTTCCGGATGCATTGGGCAATAAAGCATACCTGCATGCTCCGTTTCATACTCCCTGGAGAACAATGATCGTTGCTGACAACGCCGCTGATATACTATCATCAAAGCTGATATTAAATTTAAATGAACCGTCAAAGATCTCCAACACATCCTGGATCTCCCCCATGAAGTTCATAGGGGTGTGGTGGGAAATGCAAACAGGAAAAGGTGGGTGGAACTATGCAAATAATGCTTTCACAACCGACTCCACCGGAAGGCTTATTCCAAACGGAAAGCATTCGGCCAACACCTCAAACGTAAAGCGATATATCGACTTTGCAGCCAAAAACGGGATAAAGGGTGTGCTCGTTGAAGGCTGGAATACCGGTTGGGAAGACTGGTTTGGCAATTGGAAAGAGAACGTATTTGATTTTGTAACACCCTACCCCGATTTTGATGTAAAGGGCCTTGAAGAATATGCACACCAAAAGGGAGTGGAGATCATTATGCACAATGAAACATCCGGGTCTGCAACCAATTATGAAAGGCAAATGGATACAGCTTTCCGTTTCATGAACCACTTCGGGTATCATTCAGTAAAAACGGGTTATGTCGGTAAAATAATTCCGCGTGGTGAGCACCATGATGGCCAATGGATGGTAAATCATTATGAACGGGCGGCAGCGAAAGCGGCCAGCTACAAGGTAATGATCGATATGCACGAACCGGTGCGTCCAACAGGTTTACAACGAACTTATCCAAACTGGCTTGCCAATGAAGCGGCACGTGGCAATGAATTCAATGCATTCAGCTCCGGCAACCCACCCGAGCATGAGACCATACTTCCATTTACAAGGTTGATGGGAGGGCCGATGGACTATACACCCGGTATTTTCAAAATAAAAAACTATTCTGCAAATCCCAGCCGACAAATACATACCACACTTGCCAAGCAACTGGCTCTTTACATTACCATATACAGCCCACTGCAGATGGCTGCTGATCTTCCGGAAAATTATGCAGCCCATATGGATGCATTCCAGTTTATTAAGGATGTGCCTGTTAACTGGGATGACACAAAGATCCTTGCAGCCGAACCGGGAGATTATATTGCCATTGCAAGGAAAGAAAAAGGTGCGGATAAATGGTTTATTGGCGCAATTACTGATGAAAATAAAAGATTGATCAAAGCTGATCTTTCCTTTTTAACCAAAGGGCAAAAGTACACAGCCACCATTTATGGGGATACTGATAAATCAGGCTGGAAAGATAACCCTGAAGCATATACGATTAAAAAAATGGAGGTAACCAGTAAAACAAAATTATCGCTTTTCCTTGCAGAGGGTGGGGGAGCCGCTGTATCAATCATACCTGATAAATAAAATCGTACAGGCCTGGCCGTTATTTAAGGTACTCAGCTAAAAAACCGAATAACTGTTGTCGGATCGCAGGAGAATCAAACATTTCTCCATAATGAGGCGCATTGGGAACAATGATCAGCTTATTTTTTACACCGGCAATGGTAAGCCAGGAGCTCAGCAACCTGGATTGGGTATTGGGAACAGATTCGTCCTTTTCTCCCTGGACGATGAAAAAAGGAGGGTCATTTTTGTCAATGTAAGTAACCGGGCTTGCTCTTTTTGCGAGGTCAGGCCTTTCAATTGCTGATGCCCCTAATAAAATCGCAAGAGGGCTTTCACGATTGTTGATGGTAGTATCCGGATTGGAAGACAACATAATAAGATCAGAAGGCCCGTAAAAATCCATCACTGCCCTGATTTTAAAATGAATTCCGGCAGTCGTTAAATAGAATTCTTTTAGGTTGTTGTTGTTTGAAAGTCCAACCATTGACGCAAGGTGCCCGCCCGCAGAAAATCCTATCACAGCGATCCTGTTACCATTGATGTGGTATTGGGCCGCATGCTGGTATAAATATTCTATCGCCTGGTTGCAGTCCTGCAATTGTGCAGGAAAAACGGCTTGCGTACTGTACCTGTATTCGATTGAGGCCAGTGCAAAACCACTGTCGATAAAACCCCTTACCGTGTTTTTCATATAATCCATGTCTGCATACTTATCATTCATTTTCCAGGCGCCACCATGTATCCAAACGATCAGCGGATTATTTTTTGCCCTGGCAGGCAGATAAATATCAAGGAGGTGTTTTTTAACAGTATCACCGGCATACTTTATATCCTGGTACATGACAGTTCCCGCAGGAAAAATTTTTTGAATGTGGGATGGCTGGGTAAATGCATTTGGAAGCTGGTAAATAAAAATAAATGCGAGCGTGCAGAATAGTTTCATACTTAGATCTTCTGATAAAATTAAACTGTTTGGACGATGTGATAGGCCTTTCATGATGATCAGTACAACAACACTGATCACTTCCGTAAAAAAGCACCACACGAATCCTGGAATTTGGGATAAAATATTTTTGTAAAAAGTATGAAAGCTGGATGGAAAGACAAATTAGCCAGGTTTTTTTATTGCTGGAAATAAATGGAGCAAAGTCAACTATTAATGGACTTTACATTCATGGATTCTACAAGATTATTTCATAAGAATGAACAGGATTGATTTTAAATTCAATCCTCCCGATTCACATTCGATACGTATAATTTGTTTGCCTTTATTCAATGCCACACCTTTTAGCCCGGCGGTTTTCCAATTATTTTTTCCTGTATTTAGGATTTTAATGTTTTTACCAAATTTCTCTCCCTGGTTACTAAAAGAAATTTTTGTATTATCTGCATCTGAAGAAACGGTGAAGAGCACCTTATACATTCCTTTCTGCCGCACATCAATTCCATACTGCAACCATTCACCAGCTTCAAAATCGCTTACATAAAAGCTTTCATACCCGGAAGAATCTATCCTGATATCCACTCCATCGTTCCTGTATACGTGTCTTTTATTTCCAATGTTGGTTGCCCCGGGGCTTTTATAATTTGCAGTATCATGATCAAGATAGGCGATGCCATTTCTTCCAAGATCATAATCTACCGCATTCAATAAACTGTTTTTGCCGATGATATTTTTTTTATAAGGTTTGGCAGTCGAGGATTCAGGCTGGCGAAACAAGGCATCGATCACATCTTTGTGGAAACTATTTGTTTCAAGCTTCGTGTAAGTGGCCAGTTCAAGGAGCCCGCTGTATACATTGCTCTCTTTTGGTTTAGGGCCTTTCCCATTCCAGTACCGAAGCAAATCTTCATAATTGGGATTTGTTTTGATCTCAAGCGGGTTGTTGGCACCCATCTTTTTCAGGGGCCACCATGCCCAGCCAATATTATTTTTTTCTAACAAACGAACAGCCTGTGTATACCAAACATTTGAATTTTCACCTGTTTCACCGAGCCAGACAGGAAGATTGTTTTTTTCTCGTATGTCCAGCATTTTTTGAATGGATGCCTGGTCATTTAAATTCCAGTATTTATGAAAGCTCAATACCATATTTTGATCCCATACCGGTAAAACTCCATTGTAATTATTGCCCCAGCCATTTCCTTCAATGATGATGATATGATTTTTGTCTTCTTCGCGAATGGCCTTTGTAATGGCCACCATTAATTTCCTCAGCGGTTCATTATTTTTTTCTTTGATCCCATTCGGGTCATTCTCTGAATCTGTAAATCCAAAATTAGGTTCATTTAAAATATCGTAGCCGCCGATCCAGGGTTCATTGGCATACCGGTGTGCTAATTTCTTCCACAACTCAATTGTTTTTTGTTGATTTTGTTCACTGATCCAGAGAGAAGGTCTTGCAGAATCCGCATCTGCAATATTGAGATCGTTGCCCTGCCCGCCGGGTGCTGCATGAAGGTCAAGCACCAGGTACATCCTGTTCTGTTTACACCAGCTTAACAGGCTGTCAGTGAGATCAAATCCTTTTTCAAGCCAGGTATTCTTCCCTTTTTCTTCCATCTCAACGGGGCGTGTGAACAAATTATAGTGCATGGGTAAACGAACCGAATTAAAACCCCATGATCTCAGTGAATCAATATCGATCTTCCTGGTATGGTTGCTTAACCAGGTGTCATAAAATTCCTGCGTTTGCTGCGGGCTTAACAATTCTTCGATCCGTTCGCGGATCTTGTGCTGTTGTCCCGGGCCATGCACGTTCAACATATAGCCTTCCTGTAGCATCCATCCTCCCAGCCCGATTCCCCGCAGCAAAACATTCCCGTTATCATTCACAACTCTTTTACCATCAACTCTTAAATATCCCTGGGCATATCCTTGTACAAAAAGTAAAATAAAAAAAACGGTGATTGCCAGCAAAAACAAAAACCGGAATGAGTTGTTGAAAAATCCTTTTTTAATTTTCAATTTTTCAATTTGCATTCTTCTCTTTTTATAATTCTGTAATTGTAGTATAATTCTCGTCATTCACCATTGGATTCACCATTCACCATTCACCATTCACCTTCTGCCACAGGGTCACCAAATATAAGTGCCCACAGCCCCGGCTTCCAATTTAGCAGTCAGCAATTCATTCTTATAAACGATATCAAATTTTTTCATTTGTTGGCTTCCATTTACAACGATCAAAACTTTTTTGCCATCAGGCGTTTTAAAGGCAACATTAGGGAGTTTATCCGCTTCCGAGGAAGCTATTCGCAGTGAACCGGGGCGAACAAATTTAGATGCATGGGCAATTGTATAATACGCGGTATTGCGGGTTACCTGGTCGCCGTCAATGGTCACTGCACCCTGGCATGACGGGCATCCTCCACGATCAGTAAAAGGTTTGAATGAAGGGTCAGCCGCAAGGTTCCACAATAAAACATTCCGACACCAGTTGCGCGTAGCACCAACGATTATGTGGGTTACCGGCCAAACCATGCTGATGCCTGTATCGTGAGGCCGGTCTACTACCATTTGTTCAGTGAAGTACAGATTTTTTTCAGGGAATTTATCATGTACAATGCTCAGCGCTTCTATTTTCCCGCCATACAAATGAAAGCCTGAACCATCAATGTATTTATATGCCTGGGGATCATTGAGAATAAAAATGGGATAATCAGGCCTGTCTGCATTGTGATCGTATAAAATAATTTTCGTATTCACATTTGCAGCCTTGAACGCAGGACCAAGATAATTTTTAATAAACTCCGCTTCATCGGGTGCAGTCATCAGCAGGCTTGGATTGTTACCCGGGTGCAAGGGCTCATTCTGTACTGTTATTGCATCAATTGTTATTCCTTCTGCCTTCATTCCCTGTATGTATTTTAAAAAATATTTTACATACGCTTTGTAATATTCGGGTTTCAACCTTCCTCCGCGGGTGTCATTGTTTGTTTTCATCCAGGAGGGTGGTGACCATGGGGACGCCAGGATTTTTATGCCGGGGTAAATGGAAATGATTTCTTTCAATACAGGGATCACATCTTTTTTATCAGGACCCAAATCAAAATGCTGCATACTGGTATCTGAGGTTCCGGCGGGCAGGTCGTCATATGAAAATACGCTCTCATTCAGATCCGAAGCACCGATGCTTACTCGGAGATAACTAACGCCAATACTATTTTTTGCTGTACCGAATATTTCATTCAGAAGGGATGACCTTGCTTCAGTACTCATACGTATGATGTGCATCGCACTTCCACCAGTGAGCGCAAAACCAAAACCATCAATAGACTGGTAAGTGATTTTTTCATTTACTTCAATAAAGGCGCTGTCATGAACACCTTTGTGAAAGCCGGGTAAAGTTTTTTGCTTTTGAAATAAAGCAGACTTGTCAGCATTTGTGAGCCATAGTTCAACAGTTTTTTGCGATCTGGCTTGCAATGAAAAAACGATGCATAAAATGGATGGGAAAGCTGTGAAGAATAATCGCATTGAGAATAGATGAAGCTATTAGCTAAAGTAAACATTGTAACGCTCAACTTGTCTTTTTGTAATTGAGAATGGCCCAGGTATTTAATACAGCCGCAAAAACTGCAATGATGCCGAAATAGGGCAACACATTTTTCCATGTGCTTCCTTTCAAGATTACCATCCGCATTACCATTATCAGGTAGCTCACTGGATTAAATTTTGTGACTGCCCTGGCCCATCCTGGCATACTATCGATCGATGTAAAGAGGCCTCCCATCAATATGAAGATCATCATGAAAAAAAACATAATGAGCATAGCCTGTTGTTGGGTATCGCAATAGGTAGATACCAGCAAACCAAAGCCCAGCACGGCCAAAAGGTACATTGCCACGAATCCAAACAATACCAGGAGATTACCCAGCGGCACCACACCATAGACGATCCTGGCGACCAACAATCCCATTGCAAATACCATGAGTCCAAGCACCCAGAAAGGAATCAGTTTCCCCAAAATAAAAAGGTGTTTCCTGATCGGCGTTACGTTGATCTGTTCTATGGTACCTGCCTCTTTCTCTTTCACAATATTCAATGCTGATAAAAACCCGCCAATCATAGTTACCAGCAAAGCCAGTATGCCGGGAACCATAAAAATCTTATAACTCAAAAATGGATTGTACCAGTTTGCACTTACAACTTCAATAGCAGGGGAGTCGTCAAACTGCGATGAGGCTGCCCATTTCAGCCTGATAGAATTATTGAACGTTTTCACAATGCTTTGTAAATAGGAGCTTCCAATGATTGCCTTTGATCCATTGATGGAATTCACCGCAATGAACAATTTTTGCTGATCTTCCCGGTACAGGTTTCTTTCAAAGCCATTTGGTATTTCAAGAATAATATCTGCTTCGTCCTGTTCCAGTAAATGAAATGCTTCCTTATATCCGGGCCTGTACCCTATCAAATGAAAATAGCCAGAAGACGTAATGTCTCTAATCATTTTTGATGAATAGGTAGAATGATCATTATCCACAACAACAATATTAATTCCCTTTACTTCATAATCTGCAGCAAGAGGTAAGATCAGAAGCTGGATCACCGGCATCACCATGATCAAAGCCAGGATGGCCTTGTTACGGAATATCTGGCGAAATTCTTTTTGCAGCAGAAAACGGATGGTTCTCATGTAAGTCTGATTTTAAAGCTTTTCAGGCTCACCAATAATAGTATCATAGTCATAGTGAACAGGATCAGTGTTTCTTTCCAGATGACAGCCAGCCCCAGGCCCTTGATCATGATCGACTTTACGATCAGGTAATACCAACGCGCAGGGATTAAATTGGAAATATATTGGAGCGGTGCAGGCATGTTTTCAATTGGAAACATAAATCCACTGAAAAGAATGGTTGGCAATAACATTCCCATCAATGAAATCAGCATCGCCACCTGTTGGCTGTTGGTCTTAACCGAAATAAATATGCCGAGAGATAGACTCGTAAGGATAAATAAAATACTTTCTCCAAACAACAGCACAACGCTGCCATTTACAGGCAGATCCAGCACAAAAATGCTGATCAGGAGTATACTGGCCACATTCACCAGTGATAACAAAAGGTACGGAATTGTTTTCGACAAGATGACAAGGATGGGTTTAAAAGGGGATACCAGCAATACTTCCATGGTGCCCATCTCTTTTTCTTTAACAATGGAAATCGCTGTCATCATCACGCATACAAGCATCAGCACTAAAGCCATCACACCGGGAACGAAATTGTGCGCTCCTTTCAATTGAGGATTATAGATCATATGCATTTCCGGGATGATGCGCAGATGAAGCTGCTTCCCATGAATTACCGAATTCTCATACTCGCGAATGATGGAAGAAATGTAAGTGGTCAATGTACTTGCCACATTGGGGTCGGATGCATCTGCAATCACCTGGACGGACGCTTTGTTTTGATGAATGAGGTCGGATTCGAAATTAGCGGGAAAAACAAGCGCAAGCCTGATGTTTCCTTTTCTGAAATAAGCATCAATGTCATGCCCGTTGGAAATTGTTTGCTCAATTTCAAAATAAGGGCTCGCTTCTACTTTTGCAATTACCTGTTTTGAGGCGTTGTCATGAGCAGCATCAATCACGAGGATCCTGCTGTTCTTTACTTCATTGGTAAGAGCAAAACCGAAAATGAGTATCTGCACAACCGGCAGCCCGAATAAAATGAGTAATGTTTTCCGGTCGCGAAGGAGGTGAATGAATTCTTTCTTTACAAATATCAAAAACTGTTTCATGTGTATTTATTCTCCACGTTTGGCACCCCGTGCCAGTTGGTAAAAAACCTCGTCCATTGAACCGGCATTGTACTTTTTTTTCAGTGCTGCCGGCGTATCCATTGCTTCCATTTTTCCATCCACCAAAACTGACACCCTGTTACAATATTCTGCTTCATCCATATAATGCGTGGTAACAAATATGGTGGTGCCCTTTTCTGAAGCTTCGTAAATCAGGTCCCAGAACTGCCTCCGGCTGATGGGGTCAACGCCGCCGGTGGGCTCATCTAAAAAAACAATTTGAGGATCATGCAGCAATGCTACCGAAAACGATAGTTTTTGTTTCCATCCCAGTGGTAAGGAACCTACTAATTTTTTTGCTTCTTGTGTTAAGTGCAATCCTTTGAGCAAACTCTCACTTTTATCCCTGATCAGTTGATCCGGAAGGCCATAAATGCCGCCATAAAACCTGATGTTCTCAATCACGGTTAGGTCTTCATACAAAGAAAATTTCTGGCTCATATAGCCGATGTTTCTTTTAATTTTTTCCTTGTATTTATAAATGTCAAAACCGGCAATTATTGCTTCCCCTGAAGTAGGATACGACAAACCGCACAGCATGCGCATAGCCGTTGTTTTGCCCGCGCCATTTGCTCCGAGGAATCCAAATATTTCCCCTTTCAAAACTTCGAAAGTCAGGCCATTGACTGCAACAAAATCTCCGAAGCGTTTGGTAAGATCCACGGTTTTTATAACGGTTTCCTGCATATTAATTCTTTAGCAACTGGATAAAACTGTCCTCCACGGTGGGAATGATGTGATTGAACCTGATGTTGTGGTAGCCTTGTGATTGGAGGTAGTCAGACAACTGGTCTATTTTGATTTCATTACCAGCTGCTACGTGTATGCATTCTCCAAACGAGTATCCGTATACGTTAGTGTTCCACCGGTTGATCACCTTTAACAGGCTGTAGCCGTTACTGACAGTGGATGAATAAAGTTTTTGCGGGTATGACCGGATGATGCCTTCCGGGCTGTTGATCGCCAGAATTTTACCTGACTGCATCAGTGCAATGCGGTCACACAAGGCAGCTTCATCCATGTAGGGTGTTGAAACAAGAATGGTAATACCCGCCTGTTTTAATTTTTTCAGCATCTCCCAGAATTCTTTTCTCGAAACCGGATCAACGCCCGTTGTTGGTTCATCAAGGAATAATACGGATGGTTTATGTATCAGTGCACAACAGAGAGCCAGCTTCTGTTTCATTCCTCCCGAAAGCTTTCCGGAACGACGTTTTTTAAATGGTTCGATCTGTATATATATGTCTTTGATGAGTGAGTAATTGTCCTCAACAGTGGTATTGAATACGGTGGCAAAAAAATTAAGATTTTCTTCTACGGTAAGGTCTGGATAGAGCGAAAATTTTCCGGGCATGTAGCCAACAGTGCTGCGGATGGCTTTGTAATCGGTAACAACATTTAATCCATTCACATAGCCATGTCCTCCGTCGGGTAGCAGCAATGTGGTTAACATCCTGAAAATACTGGTTTTCCCGGCACCGTCCGGACCAATGATCCCAAATATCTGTCCTTCATTTACTGTAAATGAAACACTGTCAACAGCAATCTTTTTTTCTTTGCCATATACCTTGGTAAGCTGTTCAGCTTTTACTCCATTCATCACTGAAATTTTACATTGGCATACATTCCGATTTTTAATGAGCCATCGTTTGGTACCCTGATTTTTATTGCATAAACGAGGTTTGCGCGTTCTTCTTTGGTCTGGATTGTTTTAGGGGTGAATTCAGCTTTATCACTGATCCATTCAATCTTTCCCGGGTAATTTTTATATCCTTTCACTGAATCAACATAAACTTTTACCGGCTGATCCGGCTTCAGCGATGAAAACTGGCTGCCACTGATGTATGCCCTGAGTATCAGCGTTGACATATTTGCTATCTTATACAATGGTTTGCCGGGAGATGTAATTTCAAATGCCTGCGCATATTTTGTGAGTACCACTCCATTAACAGGGTTGATGATCCGGGTCTTACTTTGCTGGTCTTCCAATTGTCCCAGTTTTTTATCCAGGGGAAGCTTTTCACTCAGCACCGATCTGTTTTGGGAGGCTATGTTTTCACCGGTAACCCTCATCTGTTGGGTTGTAACAGCCAACTGTTTTTTTGAAACATTCACCTGTGAGTTGATATCATCGAGCTGCTTTGGAGTTGCCGCATCTGCAATCACCAGGTTTTGGATCCTCTGTTGTTCATGTAAAAGATTATTCAATTGTGCCTGCTGTACCATCAGCTGATCTTTGAGGAGTTTAAGTTGTGGTGCCGGGTTTGAAGTTCTTTCTGATAATGCAGTCATTCTAGAAATCACTTCTTCCTTTTGCAACGAGATGGAAATGGGGTCGATTGAACCTACTACAGTATTCTCAGCGATCTGCTGCCCTTCTTCTATATCAAGATGCAAAATTTTGCCTGTTGCCTCTGCCGAAACAATTGTTTCAACGGCTTCGAATGTTCCTGAAGCATCGAATGGATTAGGAGTTGCTGTGCAGGATGACAGGATAAGGAGAAGGAATGTTAGTCTTTGTTTCATGCTGGAGCTATTTTAATTGCCGCGCAAAGTTTTTTCTGAATATAAAGCAGATAGGTATTGCAATTCATGCATAATTTTTTGTATGGCAGCATTTTCTTCCGCATACACATCCCTTAAATAATCACTGCTGTTGACCGTACCATTTTGAAGCTGGGCTAACGTTGAATTTTTAACCTGCTTCCTGAGGGCGATAATTTCATCATCTGTATCAGACAATTTTAAAAACTTCTGACTTTCCGACTCCTGCCGGACCAGTGCATAGCGGGTGTTGAATAAAAATGTTTCTTTTTGGATGTCATTTTTTTTCACTTCAATTTCAAGGTTGGATTTGTCACTCTTATAAGTGTACAAATTGCCGAATCCCCACATCAGTTTTATACCTCCTATGTAATACGGATCAAATTGATTGCTCAGCATATTCAACCCTGGTTTGCCAGCGCCCGCCTGCAGGAATAACGAAGCTTTCGGCAGCGTTTGTGATTTTAATATCTGTGAGCTCACTGCTAATTTTGATTTCCGGGACTGGAAAAATTGTAACTCAGGCCTGGTTATTTCTTTGGATGGAAGTATGGCAGGTGGTATTTTTAGAACCTCTGAATCCGGCAGGTTTTGTTGGATCAGTAATCCAAGCATATCCAGGTAGCTTCGCCGGGCTGATTTTAATGTAATTGATTGCTGCTCTGAAAGCAGTGCTTCTGCCTGCAGGGAAGCGAGGCTGGATTTTAATGCCGTTCCATTTCTTATCAAAGCCTGCACCCTGGCTATTCCATTTTGGATATCTGCTTTTACCAATTCATGTTGCTTAAACGTTTCTGCATTCAGCAATAAGCCAAAAAACAATCCATTGATACGCTCCTTTAATTGATAGAGGTCAACTTCCAGGTTCGATTGTTCAATCCCCGCATTGGCAGCCGCCAATTTCTTCTGTTGATTTACCAAACCTCCGTCGTAGAGGATTTGATTGACCTCGGCCACTATTTTGTACTGGTTCTTTGCAGGTACCGGGATTTCTATGCCCGGAAATTTTACAGGAATAGAAGTAACATCCGATTGATAAGTGGATTGAGCATTGACATTTATTTGTGGGAGCAGGCTTTTAGAAATTGATTCAATTGAAAAAGCTGACGCTTCCTGAATCAGGCTTTGTTGCCTGATCAAAGGGTAATTTGATTTTGCAAGTGCATAACATTCTTCGAGGGTTAATTCCCTTGGCTGGGAAATAACATCTGTTGGATGGTAAGCGAAAATGAAAACTGACAAAACCGGGAGCCGGAAGA
>JBDUCQ010000033.1:0-22578 GCA_040003385.1 Ginsengibacter sp.
GATATTTCTTCCGTTAGGTGGGCGTTTAATATATATCACAGAAACTTCCATTCCACCCCGGCTTTGAGAACCACTTTTCAGGCTTGAGACATTTACATCGTAACTCGCACCGATACGCATACTGTTAAATTCCAGGGCTATATAAGGAATGAGTGCATCGTTAAGCCGAAACCATGCGCCGGCATAAACATTGGTAGGAGTTTCATCATCTTTATTAAGACTTGCTGCCAGGGCACCACCAACTGTTAGTTCGGAAGTTTTATTCTGCATCTGGAATATTCCGCTGGTATGAAGGGTAAGAAGATCGGTAACGGGGAAATAACCACCTCCGCTGATCGTTGTCCGAGGACTCAGATTCCAATTGCCTCCTTTAAAACTTTCTTTCGGCTTATTTATGTGATATATGGATGCTCCCAGGTAAAAATTATTCAGATCAGTAGTTGATGTAGTGAAAATAAGGCCTGCATTTACATCCACTGTTTTTATTTCGAGATCATTGGTATTGAAAATATCTGCCGAAACACCTGTAAAACCGAAAGGCGTTAGCTGATCTTCAAAAACCAGCTTGCTGTTGTCTAATTTTTTTTGACCGTATGTGGCCTGGAAACCTACACCCAGCTGGCTGTATCCGTTTTCATTCAGGGCTTTGTGGTATGAAGTTGAAACCCCTAAATAATTATTGGTTAAGACCCCACCCGCGGCCTTATCGGTTAATGCTAATATTCCTACACCCCAGGTATCAAAGTCTGGAAGCCTTTTTTGCATGATGGGAAAGTCCAGGCTGATTGTGGAAGTTGTATATACATTGTTGAAAGCAGGCCACTGGTTCCGGTAATTGCCAGCTACCCTGAAAGTGCCGTCAAATTTTCCCGTTAAAGCCGGATTAAGTGTCAATGGCGAGGCAAAAAACTGTGAAAAATGAGGGTCCTGGGCACGAACGACTGAAGTAAGCACCATAAGCAGCAAAGCAACACAAATACTTTTTTTCATTATCAACAAATTCCTGATCTTAAAAATAAGTTTTTATTCAATTCGATGGGGGCAGTAAAAGGTTAAATGGCAGGAAGATTGGAACAAACCGGATGTAAATGTATGAATATTGCACAAGTCGTCAAAGTCTCAACATAATAGGTATCTTTTGGGAATGTTGTTGTTTAGAAAACTAAAGCCAAATCCCTAACCACTGATTCCTCATACCCCATACCTCATACCTCCTCTTACATCTGCACCTTAATGCCATAGGCAAGGTCACCTGCATCACCAAGCCCGGGCACTATATATCCTTTGGCAGTCAATTCATCATCAATATCCCCACACCAGAGGGTTGCTTTTGGTTCTGCCCTTAAAACATATTCGATCCCCACGGTACATGCAATGGCACAAACGATATGAATTTCTGAAGGGTTTCCTTCTTCGCGGATAAATTGAATTGTTTTTACTAGAGAAGCCCCTGTGGCAAGCATTGGGTCGGCAATGATCACCACCCTGTTTTCCATATCAGGACAACTAATATAATCAAGGCTTATTTCAAAATGGCCATCATTCATGTGTTTCCGGTACGCACTGATAAACGCATTGTCGGCCTTGTCAAAATAATTAAGTAAGCCCTGGTGCATAGGCAAACCGGCCCTTAAAATAGTTGCCAGCACCGGTTGTTGGCTCAAAACTTTTCCTGGAGCGAAGCCAAGTGGAGTGGTGATCTCTTTTTCAACCCATTTTAATTTTTTGCTGATTTCATAAGCAGCCACTTCACCGATCTTTTCAAGATTTCGCCTGAAGCGCATGCGGTCATTTTGTATGTCCACGTCCCTTAACTCACTGATCCAGTTGGTGACCAAAGAATGTTCTTCGCTGAGATTGATAACCATTATAAATTATTGAGAATTAACGTGGGGGCTGCGATTATTAATGTTATAAATTTGAACATATCTAATACCCGCACATAAGCAAAAGTATATTTTTTTCGCTCGGCCGCTACATAACTAATTAAATTCAAAATGATTTATAAGGTGATTGGTTTAATGAGTGGCAGTTCCCTGGATGGGCTGGATATCGCATATGTTCATTTTAATGAAAATGCAGGTAAATGGACATTTGAAATAATTCATTCAGATTGCCTGAAATATTCTGAAGATTGGCAATCAAAGCTGCTAAACTCCACCGGATTAAGTGCAATTGAATACAATTTATTGCATAGTGCATACGGACATTACCTTGGCGAGAGCGTAAATCAATTCATCACCAAATATGGACTGCAACACCAGGTTGATATAATTTCTTCTCATGGACACACCACATTTCACATTCCTGCACAACGTATGACAGCACAATTGGGCGATGGTGCAGCATTGGCTGGTGAGACAAGGTTACCGGTGGTGACCGACCTGAGGGCTATTGATATAGCTTTTGGGGGGCAAGGTGCACCGATTGTACCCATCGGGGAAAAATTTTTATTTCCAGGCATTTCTTATTTCCTCAATCTTGGAGGAATCGCTAATATTTCTTCAACACTCAACGGATTGCAGGCGTTTGATATTTGCGCTGCCAATCGTGTGTTAAACCTGTTGGCAAATGAGCTAAAAATGGAATTTGATGAGGGGGGAAAAGTCGCCGCATCCGGTAGTGTCAATGATGAATTGTTCAATGAATTGAACAATTTGCAATATTATGACCAACCACCTCCAAAATCATTGCCCAACAGCTTTGGTACAGATGAAATATATCCAATGATTACAAGGTCGGACCTGTCACCGGCAATTGCACTCCGAACTTATGTGGAACATATCGCTCTCCAGGTAAAAAAGTCTTTGATGAAGTTCCAGCTTTCTGATTCTTCATTAGTTGCTGCAGGTAACCATGAATTATTGATCACAGGTGGTGGTGCGATGAATGATTTTATGGTGGCAAGAATTGTGGAACATCTGCAGCCGACAGGTATTGAAGTCCTCGTTCCATCATTGGAAATTATCAATTTTAAAGAAGCTTTAATTATGGCCTTCATTGGTATTTTAAGATGGCGCGAGGAGTATAATGTCCTTGCTACCGTTACAGGTGCAAGCAGAAATACCATTGGCGGTGCCTTGTGGCTGGGAACGGAAGCTTAAGTGGCATTTTTTTGTTGAAGTATTGATTTAACATGAAATTTTAAAAAAATCCTTTTTCTTGTGCTCAAAACTTATTGAATGAAAAATATATTTCTTTTTGCAGGCACATTGGTTTTCTTCTTTTCGTGTCAGATTCCCGGCAACAAGAAAGGCGATGCTGAGAAATTGGGTTACGAATTAACCAAGGAAGAGTTACATGCGCAAGAGAAAAAAAATCCGTTGAATTTTTTAATTGTTGATGGACAAAACAAGCACAATTTAATTGGACAAATGGTCATCAAAGGGAGCATTACAAATAAAGCTTCAGTGGCAACGTTTAAGGATGTAGACCTAAAATTATCTTTCTACAGTAAAACGGGTGCCATGCTTGAATCTGACAAGGAAACAATTTATGAAGTGATCAGCCCGGGAGCCTCCAAAAATTTTAAGACAAAATATTTTGCCCCAAAAGGAGCAGACAGTGTTGCATTTGAAATTCTTTCCGCAAAATCTGTTGAATGATATTTCCTCTCATTTATTAATCCTTCGCAATTCGTGTAATTCACCCTAATTCGTGTAGTTCGTTTTATAAAGTTTGAATCCATCGCCATCGAACAGCCCCAGGTCACTAATTTTGAGATGGGGAATTACTAATAAAGCCATAAAAGAAAGGGTCATGAATGGTGCTGACAATGTTGAGCCGCATGCTTTTGCAGCCTGGTCGATCGATGTATACCGATCTGCAACTTTATACCCATCCTCTGCGCTCATCAATCCGGCAACCGGCAATGGTAAAATCAATTCTTTTTCCCCAATGCAACTGATGCCTCCACGATGCTGGATGATCAAATTAACAGCCTTACACAGAGATTCATCATCTGTTCCAACCGCAATGATGTTGTGAGAATCGTGCGCCACAGAAGAGGCGATCGCGCCTCGCTTTAATCCGAAATTTTTCACAAACGCTTTAGCCACGGGCGCATCCTGATAACGGTTTACAACAACAATTTTTAAAATATCATTTAAAATATCACTCTCAATTTTACCATTGATAAGCGTTTGTTGTGCCACGAGTTTATTCGTGATCAGCTGCCCTTCCAACGCTTCAATAACAGTCATTTCTTTTGTTCCGGGCCCCGCACTATAAGCAAAATCTTCAACGATTTTTTTGTTGCAGTTAAAATGATTTATGAATTCACCTGGTGTATCGACCCTGGAAGTTATTTTAGATTCTCCCTTTGCTGCAACCATTTCGCCATTGATATACGTTTGTATTACATTAAAATTCCTGGTGTCTTCTACTACTATAAAATCGGCATCATCTCCGGGCTTTAATAAACCTACATTGAGCTTATAGTGATGAACAGGATTTACGCAGGCTGCCTGTAAAACATTAAACAGATCAATCCCTTTTGCCACAGCCCTCCTGCACAACACGTTCACATGGCCTTGTACAAGGCTGTCAGGATGTTTGTCATCACTGCAAAACATGATCATTTGAGGGTAATGATGAAGGAGAGGGATCAATGTTTCAAAATTCTTTGCCGCGCTTCCTTCCCTTATAAGGATCTTCATTCCATATTTTATCTTCTCAAGAGCTTCCTCCATTGTGAAGCATTCATGATCTGTACTGATGCCTGCGTCTACGTACTTTTTTGCATCCTCGCCTTTCAGACCAGGGGCATGACCGTCTATGGGTTTGTGGTATTTTTTTGCAGAATGGATTTTATTCATCACTTCAGGATCGTCATGCAGGACACCTGGAAAATTCATCAATTCACTCAGGTAATGGATTTCGTTTTTTTGTAAAAGTTCATCAATGGCGGATGCATTCAATGCCGCACCGGCTGTTTCAAAGTTCGTGGCGGGAACGCAGCTCGGAGCGCCGAAATGAAATTTAAAGGGTACTGTTTTACCATTCCGGATCATGAATTCCACACCGGGTAACCCGCACACGTTTGCTATTTCGTGGGGATCACTCAAGGTTGCCACTGTGCCATGGACAACTGCAAGCCTTGCAAATTCTGATGGTACAAGCATTGAACTCTCAATATGCACATGGGCATCGATAAAGCCAGGCATGATGAAATTGGAATTTGCCTCATCGGCCGCAGCCGGCATGATCGTTTTTATTTTCCCGTTGCTGACTTCAATTTCTCCGTAATAAATATTTTTTGAAGGTATGTCTACTATGTTCCCTTTGATTGTAAAATTCATTTGGCTGTTATTTTCCCCTATTTTATAAACCGCTTCCTGCAGATATTGTCATATCCATTCAATTAATTGTTAAATGGAAGGCATAAAAGTCCGGAAATTTTATTATTCAATTAACTTTGCCCTCCTAAAATTTAGTTTGATGAAAAATATTGTTCTGTTGGTTGTATTCGTTTTGGGCATTGTGTTTATGCAATTTGCACAGGCCCAAAGTGTGGATGAGATCATTAATAAATACATCGATGCAAGAGGCGGAAAAGATAAGCTCAATGCTGTTAAATCTGTATACATGGAGGGCGCCAGGCAAATGATGGGCAACGAAGTAGAGGTAAAAGTTACCATGGTGCAGGGGAAATTATACAGGAATGATTTTCAGTTTGGAGGATCGCCCGGTTATACGATCGTTACACCCAAAGACGGATGGAGCCTTATCCCCATGCGCTCACCAACACCCGAGCCAATTGCCGAAAACCGTTTAAAGGAAATGCAGGGCCAGCTGGACATTGCAGGACCCCTGGCTGATTATGCATTAAAGGGTAATAAAGTTGAACTGCAGGGTAAAGAAACCATTGAAGGCAAGGAAGCATACAAACTCCATATTACCTTAAACAATGGAAAAGAAGTGACCTATTTTATAGACACAAAAACAAATTTGTTGGTACAAACAAGGCAAATGGCTGCAGGAATGGGAGGCCGGGGCACAGGAACTCAGGGCCAGGAAAAAGAAGTGATAACAAATTTTTCAGATTACCAGGCCGTAGATGGAATTCTTTTTCCGCATACCATCAGTAATCCTGGTTCAGGGCCGATGGGTGGATCTACCACCTTTGATAAAATTGAACTCAATAAAATGATCGATGAAAACCAGTATAAGCCGGCAAAGTAACTTTTCGTTTTTGATTGATAGTGGCATTGATGTGAGTCAGTGCCATTTTTTATTTGCGGGGATCACGTAATTTGAAAAATAATTCAAAAAAGATTTCGAATCCGCTTTTGGTAAGTTTGGTTGCCGGGATCTGAATGGAAGAACTCCAGTCTGATCCGTTTCACTTTAATAATCATATTAGCAGAAGTGGGGATTAAACGATTAAAATGACTTGCTATATTATTCTGGAATTTTAAAATAGCACAAACATGCAAAGACTGAAAAGAATTTTATTGGTTTCTATTTCAATTTTTACAATATCTATTTCATTTTCACAGGACAAAAAGATTGTACTGCGGCAAAGTCAGAATGAGGACAGCCTGTTATTTTCGAAAGTGAAATACCGCCTGGTGGGACCTTTTCGCGGAGGACGAAGCGGTGCGGTGTGCGGTGATTTCCGGCAAAAAAATATATTTTATTTCGGCTCAACAGGGGGAGGAGTATGGAAAACCACGGATGGCGGCAGCAATTGGAAGAACATTTCTGATAAATTTTTTGGCGGGTCAATAGGAAGCGTTGCCACAGCGCCATCTGATCCTTCGGTAATTTATGTAGGTGAAGGCGAAAATACACTACGAGGAAATGTAAGCGAAGGCTTTGGAATGTGGAGAAGTGAGGATGCTGGCAGATCCTGGAAGAAAGCAGGCTTGAAAGACAGCCGGCACATAGCAAGGATTGTGATACACCCAAAAAATCCAGACATCGTATGGGTAGCCGCTATCGGGCACTTATTTGGAACCAATGATGAAAGGGGAATATTTAAAACGGCCGATGGCGGCAAGTCCTGGAAAAAAGTTCTTTTTGCCGGTAAGGAAAGTGGCGCCATAGACCTTGTAATGGAGCCTGGTAATCCTGCTGTTTTATACGCCTCAACGTGGACGGTTAAACGCACTCCGTACAGCCTTGAAAGCGGTGGAAAAGGAAGTGGATTGTGGAAAAGCGGTGATGGTGGTGAAACCTGGGAAAAGCTGAATGATAAACGGGGATTCCCCGGAAAAACGGTCCTTGGAAATATCTGTATGGCCGTTTCTGTTTCCAACCCTGAAAGAGTTTACGCCCTCGTGGAATCGGAAAAAGGTGGATTATTAAGAAGTGATGACGCCGGTGAAACATGGAACAATGTGAGCACAGATGCAAATATCCGTCAGCGTGCCTGGTACTTTAACCGAATATTTGTAGACCCCAAAAATCCTGACATCATATATGCTCTCAATGTGAACATGTACCGCAGCAGCGATGGTGGCAAAACTTTTAAGCAGATCAATACGCCTCACGGTGATCACCACGATTTGTGGATCGACCCTGAAGACGGGAACCGTATGATCGTAGCCGATGATGGAGGTGCGCAGATCAGCTTTGACGGAGGCACCAACTGGAGTACATATTATAACCAGCCTACCGCACAGTTTTACAGGGTATCTACTGACAATCATTTTCCGTACAGGATATTGGGTGCACAGCAGGATAATTCTTCCGTCCGGATTTTATCAAGAACTGAATCAGATGAGATCAATCAAAGTCATTGGTCATCTACAGCAGGATTTGAAAGCGGCTATATTGTAGCAGATCCTGTAAACCCGGATATTGTATACGGAGGAAACTATGGTGGATTCATTTCCAGGTTTGATCACAAAATAGGGGAGAACCGCGCCATCAGTGTTTGGCCGGATGATCCATTAGGCAGTGGAGCCGACGTGTCAAAATACCGTTTCCAGTGGAATTTTCCCCTTTTCTTCTCACCACACAATCCAAAAAAATTATATGCAGGCGGAAACGTTTTGTTTGCAACAGAAGACGAAGGCGCAACCTGGAATGCTTTGGGAGGCGACCTTACAACAAATGATAAATCAAAACAAAAATCCAGTGGCGGACCCATTACCCAGGACAATACGGGCGTGGAAGTGTATTGCACCATTTTCACAGCAACAGAATCAACCATTGAAAAAGACCTGCTATGGACAGGAAGCGATGATGGATTGATCCATGTGAGTAAGGATGGCGGCATGCACTGGGAAGACGTGACACCAAAGGAAGCGGGTAAATGGATGATGTGGAACTGTGTAGAATGCGATCCCTTTAAAAAAGGAACTGCTTATTTTGTGGGTACCCGGTACAAGATGGATGATTTTACGCCCTATATATTTATGACAGGTGATTATGGAAAAACCTGGAAACGTATAACTAGCGGTATAGCGCCCACGCATTTTGCCAGGTGCCTGCGGGCTGATCATAAAAAGCCGGGCCTATTATATTGCGGGACAGAATATGGCATGTACATCAGTTATGATTGGGGTAATAACTGGAAGCCTTTCCAGTTGAATTTGCCCGCTGTGCCTGTAACAGACCTCACTATAAAAGACAATGACCTGGTAGTAGCAACACAGGGCCGGTCTTTCTGGGTGCTTGACGATCTGTCGGTGGTGCAGGAAAAGCAAACAGGGCTGCTTCAAAAAGATATTTTTGTCTTCCCTGTATTGGATGCTTATCGCATGAATGGTTCACAGAATCTCAATACAAAAAATGCAGGGATCAATGCGCCAATTGGTGTGGTCGTAAAATATTACCTGCGGGACCTGAAGGACAGTGATCTTGTGAATATTACAATTTTTGATAAGAACCGGAAAAGTATCAAGACTTTCAGTACAAAACCCAATGAACCCACTGATAAAATTGACGTCGTGAAAGGGATGAACCAGTTCGTTTGGAATATGAATTATGCACCTGCAGAAAAAATTGAGGGCATGATATTGTTCAATGGCCCGGTATCAGGTCCCAAGGCAGCGCCCGGTAAATATTACGTGAAAATTGTAAGTAATAAGGACAGTATCGAAAAACCTTTCAGCATTTTGGCAAATCCGAATTATAAAACAACGCAAAAAGAATACGAAGAGCAATTCGATTTCCTGGTGACTGTACGTGATAAATTTTCTGAAATTCAGAAAACAATCAAAGACATCCGTGAGATCAGGAGACAGATGGGTGATTTTATGAGTCGCCAGGGTAAAGACAGCGCAGGCGAAATAAAAAGCATGGCAGATACCATCAATAAAAAAATGACAAAAATTGAAGAAGCATTGTACCAGACCAAATCAAAAAGTTCCCAGGATGTTCTAAATTATCCTATCAGGCTCAATGATAAAATTGCAGGTTTGTACAACTACGCATCATCGGGCAACTATGCACCTACAAAACAAGTGAGGGAAGCTTATAATGAACTTTCGGCCAGGGCAGATGTGGAGCTCAATAAATTTAAAACCGTTCTTGCTGTTGACCTTCCGAAATTTAACCAGCTGATCAGGGAAAAGCAATTGACGCTCATAGGGGTCAAAAAGGAGTAATAAATAATCAATAATCATTCGTCATCAAGAAGTCGTGGCCTTTTTTTCTTTGTGCGCTCCATGGCCATGTCATGGCGCCATGTTTCTATCTTTGAGTGATTACCGCTCAACAATATTTCAGGCACTTTCCAACCCCTGAAATCTTCGGGCCTTGTATATACAGGCGGAGCCAATAGATCGTCCTGGAAAGAATCCAGCAACGCGGAAGTTTCATCATTCAGCACACCCGGCAACAATCTTCCAATGGCATCAACCATCACCGCTGCGCCAAGCTCACCTCCACTCAGAACATAATCACCGATTGATATTTCTTTACTAATGAAATGATCTCGAACTCTCTGATCAATTCCTTTATAATGCCCGCAGATCAGGAGTAAATTTGTTTTCAGGGAAAGCTGATTTGCAGTTTTCTGTGTAAAATTCTCTCCATCCGGAGTTAAAAAGATCACCTCATCATACGCGCATTTTTTATTCAGGCTTTCAATTGCATTTACGAGGGGTTCTATCATCATTACAAGTCCGGCTCCTCCGCCAAACTGGTAGTCATCCACTTGTCCGTGTTTATAATTTGTAAAATTCCGCAGGTTGAAAAGATTTACTTCGAGCAAACCTTTTTCCTTTGCCCGTTTTAAGATTGAGTGAGAAAAAAAGCTTTCCATCAGGTCAGGCACAACTGAAATAATATCAATTTTCATATGACGCGTACTGTTTTAAATTAAATATTGCAATGGGTCCTGGTCAGTATAAAGATAATGATAGATAGTACCGGTTTTTTACTCTTTAAGGTATATGAAACTCATCCAGGTCTCTCTTTTGTTTTTTTGTGGGCCGTCCTTGTTTACTTTTCCTCTTGCCGGTATTGAATACAAATGACGTTGCAAAAGATTGATCCTTTTCTTCTTCTGGCGAAAGGTCCAGGTAAAATTTTATTGCTTCAGCATATTGAACGCGATTGAATAATAATCCTGTTACCTGAACAACCCATTTCCGGGCTTCCGTTTTTACTTCGTATTGGTCGCCTGCCTTTACTACTTTCGATGCTTTAGCAGCCTCTCCATTGAGTTTTACTTTATTATTTGAACATGCTTCAGTAGCCAGGCTGCGTGTTTTGAACAACCGTATTGCCCACAGGTATTTATCAAGACGGAGTTTTTCTTTATCAGGCATGTCCAAAGTTAAAAATCTTTTGTTTTGTCTGGCCTGCGGTCATCTATTTACCATAATTTTAGTGATAAAACTTATTAAGATGGTATACCGCAAACCAAATCCTTTATTGATATTGATAATCATCCTTTTCAACACTTCATTGGCTTTTTCGCAGGTATTTCCAAAAGAGATCAACTGGACTGCAGACGGTTCTTACCTTATCATTAAAGATGGCAGCATTGTTAAAACCGATCCGAAGACGAATGTTGAAACTGTAGTGATCCAGAAAGAACATTTAACGCCTTCAGGTAAAACAAAGCCCCTGGCATTCCGGCAATACAATTTTTCCGGCGACAATAAAAAACTTCTTATTTATACCAACACGGCCAGGGTTTGGAGATACAACACCCGCGGCGACTACTGGATGCTTGATATTGCCACAAATAATCTAAGACAAGTAGGGACGGGGCGGCCTTCACAGTCACTAATGTTTGCCAAGATTTCTCCCGATTCAAAGATGGTAGCTTATGTAAGCGAACACAATCTTTACACAGAAGATTTGACAACACATAAAATCACCCAGCTCACAAAAGATGGTACCAGGAAATTTATCAATGGAACATTTGACTGGGTGTATGAAGAGGAGTTTGGATGCCGTGATGGATTTCGTTGGAGCCCGGACAGCAGGAATATTGCGTTCTGGCAGGTTGATGCGACTAAGATCAGGGATTACTTTATGCTGAATACAACTGATTCAGTGTATTCAAGGGTGATACCCGTGGAATATCCAAAGGTTGGACAGCCTCCATCACCGGTACGGATCGGTTCGATCAATATTACTACAGGGAAGACGCAATGGATGAACATTCCCGGTGACCCACAGCAAAACTATCTTCCACGAATGGAATGGGCGGGAAATTCAACTGAGCTTGTTGTGCAGCAATTAAACAGGAAACAAAATGAAAGCAGGATATTCTATTGTAATGTAATGACAGGCAGCACAAAAGAAATTTATTCAGAAAGTGATAAAGCATGGATCGATATCAAATCCAGGTGGCACGAAGATGATCCTTCCGGATGGGAATGGATGAACAATAACAAAGATTTTTTATGGGTATCAGAAAAGGATGGATGGCGTCATATATATAAGATAAGCCGTGATGGCAAAAAAGAAACCTTGCTTACAAAAGGCAATTATGATATCGATGATATAAAATGTATCGATGAAAGTGACAATTATTTGTATTTCATGGCTTCTCCAGACAATGCCACCGAACTATACCTGTACAGAACCACCTTGGATGGAACAGGAAACGCCGAACTGATCACGCCAAAAAACATGAAGGGCACACACGATTATAATATTTCTCCCAATGCCAGGTTTGCACAGCATTCATTTTCAAATTTTGAAACCTATCCTGCCAGGGAATGGATCAGTTTGCCCGACCATCATCCTCTTGATGACAGCAAAAGCATTCTGAAAACAATGAAAATAGATAACAAGAGCAGGGTTGAATATTTTAAAATTACTACAACCGACAATGTTACCGTTGATGGCTGGTTAACAAAACCCGTAAATTTTGACAGTACAAAAAAATACCCTGTTGTGTTTTTTGTATACACAGAACCTGCAGGCACAACCGTGGGTAACAGTTATGGAAATCACCGTAATTTTTTATATGATGGTGACATGAGTGAAGAAGGATATTTCCAGGTAAGTCTTGACAACAGGGGAACACCTTCACTGAAAGGATCAGCATGGAGGAAATCGATCTACAGGAAGATCGGTATCATCAATATTCATGACCAGGCTGAAGCTGCGAAGAAGTTTCTGGACAAGCCATACTATGATAAAGACAGGGTGGCGGTTTGGGGCTGGAGTGGCGGGGGATCAGCCACCTTGAATTTAATGTTCCAGCATCCGGAAATTTACAAAACCGGGATAGCAGTATCAGCAGTTTCCAACCAGCTTTTTTATGACAATATTTACCAGGAAAGATACATGGGGCTGCCTCAGGAAAACATGGATGATTTTGTAAAAGGCTCGCCAATTTATTATGCCAAAAATCTGCAGGGTAATTTACTGTACATCCATGGTACGGGGGATGACAATGTGCACTACAGCAATGCTGAGGCATTAGTGAATGAGCTCATAAAATACAAGAAGCAATTCCAGTTTATGGCATATCCAAACAGGTCGCATGGTATTTTTGAAGGTGAAGGCACGCGTGAACATTTGTCTTCATTATACACCAGCTACCTAAGAAAAAACTGCCCGGGCGGGGGAAAATAATGGACCGACCGCCTGCTTTAAATGAAGACGCAATGCATTAGTTTAATAATTTGCCACATGCCTGGTTTTAAAAATCCTGGAATATTTACAAATATGACTTTGCGCAGTTCAATGGCTCTTATGTTCTGCATGATCGCATTACAGGCCATGCCGCAAAAGCCCGATCGGTTGCTTGAAGATTACAATCACAAATATCCGCAGGAAAAAATCCATCTTCATTTTGACAAGGATACCTATGTAGCTGGAGAAACCATCTGGTTTAAAGCTTATCTTTTATCAGACCTTCTTCCTGATACCATCAGCAGCTCACTTTTTATTGAACTTATAAATCCGGCTGGTAAAGTGACGGTTGTTAAAAATCTTCCCATTTTTGACGGTACTGTCATAGGTAATATCGAACTGCCTGATTCATTACCGCCCGGATTTTATAAGCTGTGGGCTTATACTGCATGGATGCTGAACTTTGACAACAATTTTCTCTACACGAAAAACATTTTCATATATGATGATACTGGTCTGCCATCAATACCGGGTAAGAATGAGACCTATACGGTTGATTTTTTTCCGGAAGGCGGTAATATGGTTGCAGACGTAGTAAATTTTGTTGCTTTTAAAGGAACCGATGGCAATGGCTTACCCGTTTCATTTTCAGGCACAGTGGAAGATGCAAAAGGGAATTCTATTACTGAACTTAAAACATCTCATGATGGAATGGGCCGATTTACACTTTTGCCCGCCGCATCAGAAAAATATTTTGCACAGTTAAAATTCGAAAATGGAAAGGTTGCGACGGTTCAATTGCCCGTTGCCGCACCAGGTGTTGCAATGCATGTTGACAGGAACTCAAAAGATTTACGGATCACGTTTTTAAGAAGTCCCGAGAATGTAAGGCAAAAACAATCCTTGATTGTATTAGGCCAGATGGAAAATCACGTGGCATTTCAAACTCAAACTGTGCTTACCGGCGAGTCTTCCATTGTCGCAATCCCGGTTTCCGGCTTTCCTTCGGGCATTCTTCAAATCACACTTTTCGCAGACTCGAAACCAATACAGGAGCGGCTTACATTTATTAACAATAATGAATACAAGCTGTTGTCGCATATGGCGGAAGATACTTTCAACATCAGTAAACATGCAAAAAATGTATTTACATTTTCAGTACCTGATACAGTGAGCGGCAGTTATTCGGTTTCCATTACGGATGACAGTAAAAACGCAGAGCTCGCTGACAAGGATGACATAGTTTCAAGATTTTTATTGAGCGATGACATCAAAGGATATGTTCACAATCCTTCATTTTATTTCAGGAATGATGATAAGGCTTCAAAGGATGCTCTTGAACTGGTAATGATGACCAATGGCTGGCGGCGTTTCAGGTGGGAAGAGCTGGTTGCCGGGCAGCTACCAAAGATCAAATTTTTGCCCTTGCCATTTATACAGATTTCGGGCAAGGTTTATAATGCTGACAATAAAGATCTGGTGAGGGGAGGGGATCTTAATTTCTTTTTTACCGGAAAATCGGATAGTACCACAACATTTTTTACTGTCCCCATTGATCAGTCCGGAGAATTCAAAATTGATTCCCTGATCTATTCAGACACTGCAACCCTGTATTCAAATTACAACACTAAAAATAAAAACAAAAAAGAGGTAGCACTAAAGCTAGATCAAAACTCAACCTGGCCGCTGGTAAATTTACCAGCCATAACATTTTTGGATGTAACTAAAAATATTCCTCTCCCCGATTCGCTCCGGTTCAAATTGGGAAAGCAAAGAGAACAGGTTAAATATTATAATGAATATGCAAGGAAGGTGATATCGCTGAAAGAAATAAAGATCAAAACCAGGAAAAAATCCCCTGAACAACGTGTCAATGACCGGTATACAACTTCTTTGTTTAATCCCATCGGGGCCAGGACAGTAGATTTGGTAAATCATCCCATTCCCAACGGATCAAAGCTTTCAAACTTAATAAGAAGTCAGTTTCCGCGCGTGGAAGTTCAGGGTTCAGGGAGCAGCATGAAGATTGTGAAATCAACAACTACCAGTGTGATGGCGGGAAAGCAACCGGTTACAATTTACCTTGATGAAGTAGAGACAGACATTGGTTACATAGAAAATTTGCCGATCAGTGAAATTGCATTGCTAAAATATACAGAGAACTTCACACTGGCACCCAGCAACGGGCCTGCAATATTTATTTACAGCAAAAAGATAGAAGACCTTGCTGCAACTTCCGGCAGCTATGTAAGTAAATTTACATTCCCCGGTTACTCAGTTACAAAAGAATTTTACTCACCTGATTATTCCGTAAGTGATGCCGGGATAAGTACCCGGGATAACCGCGCTACTCTATATTGGAACCCGGAAATATTACTTGATAAAAGCAAACAAAAGCAAACATTTCAATTTTATAATTCAGACGACTGCCATAAAATGAAAGTGGTAATTGAAGGTTTTAATAACGCTGGCAAATTGTGCCACTTAGAAAAGATGCTGGCAAATTAGTATACTTTTAAATTTATTACCTGCGGTATCAAATACAAACCTGTGTTTTGTAGATTGCTACAATTGACTGTACCTATTTGTAAAGATCCTGTAAAGTTTTTTTCAACGCAGCAACTGCAGGTGTTTTATTGGTTGACTTAGAAAACAACGTTTTTGCTTCCTCATCCTCACCATAAAAAGCTTCATTCGATTTTTCATCAATGTCGATTGCCGAGCCACTTAAACTGATGCCAGCGAATAATCCCTTGCTCCGGGAATATGAATAGACTTCGGCTTCCATTTTGTAATCGGTGCTGGCTGTGGAGTTTCTTCCCAATGGCCCTGCAGTTACAGAAATATCTCCACCCAGGGTGAAGCTGCCCTTGCCGATATTTTCCAATGTCTCATTGTTCTTAAATATCAGCACCAGGTCCACTGACTGCACCCCCGCCTGGAATCCAAGGCTCCCCCCGGTTATTGTAACGAATACCGGATCGCTCCAATGTCCGTCTGCCAGTTTTACCATGGCTATTCCCTTCCCTCTTTTGCCCGCAAGTACAAATCCTGCATTGATCAGTTTCGGAATCACAATGATGCCTTCTGTTATTTCAAACAACTTTTCGGGTATGCTCTCTTTCATTTCACTGAAATCTTTGATCACCTTAGTAGATGCAACAATTTTATCCTGGAGTTTATCCTGGCTGTATCCTTTGGAAGAAAAAAATGGCAGTGAAAGAAACAAGCTGTAAATAATAAGTTTGGAGAATTTCATGAAGTTATTTTTAGGGTTATAAGTATTCAAAATTATTTGCTATTGAGCATTAAGATTGTTAAAATTTTCCAGGTTGTGCGGGCTATAATTCTGAAAAATATTTATGGAAGTATGGGATTGTTTCAATGCCCTTGTAAAAATTTACCAATTCAAATTTTTCGTTAGGGCTGTGAAGATTATCACTGTCTAATCCAAATCCCAGGAACACCACCTTTATTCCCAGTTCTTTTTCAAACAATGAACAGATGGGAATGCTGCCACCTCCACGGACCGGTATGGGCAATTTATTAAATGTAGTTTCTATTGCCTTCGATGCAGCCTGGTATGCCTTGCTTTGAATGGGGGTCATATAAGGTTCGCCACCATGATGTTCAAACGCATGCACTGTAACGGAAGGCGGTGCTATGTCATTGAAATATTTCATTAGCAGCTTTGTTATTTTTTCTGCAGATTGATTCGGGACCAGGCGTGCAGATATTTTTGCAGTTGCCTTTGCGGGAAGTACAGTTTTTGCCCCTTCGCCCTGGTAACCTCCCCAGATACCATTCACTTCAAGCGTCGGCCTGATACCGGTTCTTTCATTTGTTGTAAAACCCTGCTCTCCCCACAGTTCTTTCACCCCGAGGTCTTTTTTATATGCCTCTTCATTGTAAGGTGCCCTTCCTGTCAGTCTTCTTTCTTCAGCGCTCACCTCCAGCACATCATCATAAAATCCCGGAATGGAGACATGGTTATTTTCATCATGGCAGGTGGCGATCATTTTTGCAAGTATGGTGATGGGGTTTGCTACTGCACCTCCATAAACTCCACTGTGCAGATCCCGTGAAGGCCCCGTCACTTCAACTTCTATGTAGCTGAGCCCGCGTACCCCAATATCAATGCTCGGTGTGTCCATACTTAACATGGCAGTGTCACTGATCAAAATCACGTCAGCCTTCAGCAATTCTTTATTTGCCGCCACAAATTTCCCAAGGTTGGGTGAGCCCACTTCTTCTTCGCCTTCTATTATGAATTTCACATTTGCTTGCAGTGTCTCCGTTGCGACCATCGTTTCAAACGCCTTTATATGCATAAAGAATTGTCCCTTATCGTCACAAGCTCCCCGTGCAAATATTTTCCCATCTTTGATAACCGGTTCAAATGGTCCGCTGTGCCATAATTCAAGCGGTTCAGCGGGTTGTACATCGTAATGCCCATATACAAGAATCGTAGGTTTTGAGGGGTCAATTATCTTTTCACCTACAACAACAGGGTGGCCATCAGTTGGATAGATAGTGACTTTGCCCGCACCTGCCTTTAGTAAATGATCTTTAACTGCTTCTGCACATGTTACCATGTCGTTCTTGTGCTCTTTTTTTGCGCTTACTGAAGGGATTCGAAGTAAAGCCAGAAGTTCGTCTAAAAACCTGTCTTTATTTTTTTCCTGGTAATCTTTCCAAATTTGCATGTGTATGTTCTAAAATAAATATTGATGAAAAAAAATCCAGCGGCAAAACAAAAGCTTTACAGTGGTGGTGTGAATTAACAATTTTATCAAAAATAACCGGATTTATATTTGGATTTCAAGTTTTATATATTATAAATTTGCGCCAGATTGCTTTTCAATTCATCAGCCTTTGTTTAGTTGCGTTTACGATGCTTCTAGGCAAAGGCTGAGTCTATTTTAGGAAGACGTGAATTTTTTACGGGGCAAATATACTACCTGCAGGTGAAGTGATAGAAAGTTAAATCAAGAAACACAAAATTAAGATAACAGGAGGATTACGCAGGAAGGTGATAATAAGTAGCGTATCGTTGCCAAACATAATCCCAGTTGACAACCTTCCACCAGTTTTCAATATAATCTGCTCTCTTATTCTGATACTTCAGATAATAGGCATGCTCCCAAACATCCAGGCCGAGTATTGGGAAACCTTTGATTTCACTAATGTTCATCAGTGGGTTGTCCTGGTTGGGTGTAGAGCCAATCTTCAGAGTTTCAGTTTTGTCTGTATAGAGCCATGCCCATCCGCTGCCAAATCTATTTTTTCCGGCATCAGAAAACTGAGATTTAAAAGAAGCCAGGGATGTAAAATTTTTTTCGATCAATGACAACAGTTTCCCTCCGGGTTTATTTTCATTTTGTTTTGAACGCATACATTTCCAGAACATTTCATGGTTATAATGTCCTCCCCCGTTGTTTCTTATTTTACCAGAATACTTTGATACAACCGGTAGGATTTGTTCTAATGAATCGCCGGCTATACCTTCAGCCGTAGCTGCATCTTTCAGGTTTTTGGAATAAGCGGCTGCATGCTTGGTATAATGAATTTCCATGGTCAGTGCATCTACAACGTCTTCCAGCGCGTTATATGCATATGGCAATGGCTGCTGATCGAATCCAGTGGTAAAAGCGGACGCCACAATATGTTTGGATGAGGTACAGGATTCAACAAATGATCCAAGTCCGGAAGTACCCAGGCCGATTGCAACCGTTGCTTTCGCGGAATTTTTTAAAAAATCTCTGCGACCTTTATTTGTGGAAGACATAAACTCGATTTAGGAAAGTGATGGATTAGAACGCCTAAATTTACTCAAAATCACTTCAATATAAGGAACGATTTTTTTGAAAAAACGATAATAATATTCCTTGCTGAATAATTGCGAATCTCTTGAAGCTTTATAGGTAAGGAAAATTCCCACAGGTGTTAAGGCAAAAACCGGCAACCAGATCCCACCAAGCGGGTTAAGAATACCCTGGCGAACAAATTTTTCTCCAAACATGTTGAACAGGTGAAATATCAAAAAGAATATGATTGCCACCACCAGGGGCATGCCCAGGCCACCTTTGCGAATGATGGAACCGAGAGGTGCACCGATGAAAAATAAAACCAGGCAGGCAACGGATAATGAGAATTTTTTATGCCATTCCATTAAATGAAGTGTCAGGTCATTCTGCATGTACTGATAGTCATTGTTGGTTACCTGTATGGTGTTTTTCACAGTGCCTACAGTGCTCAACGCCCGTTCATTGATCGATGTTTTTAATGAATCAGGAATCAGGTCGTCAAAAGATTTCACGGCCGCCGTGGTTGCCCTGGCGCTGTCCGCATGAACCAGAACCGGTATGGATTCTCTCAGTTCCCTTTTTGATCTCCGCGCTAAAGAATCAGGGAAGCGGTAAAGTGAATCAATGGCAATATCCAGTTGCCTCACCGTTTGCATTCGGAAGCCGGTTTTGAACAAGCTGTCTGCCGTTTTTTGAAAATCGAGCTGGCTAAGATCAAACAGCTTATTGTATTCTTTAAAGCCCAGCCGGATAAATTCATTGTTCAGGTTATTGAGGTATCCTTTTTCCTGGTACCTGGAACCATTTTGCAGTTTAAATTCAAGAAATTTTTTGTCAGGGCTGATCCGCATAATCCCTTTTTCAGAAACAACGGTATTTTCCTGCGGCCCGTTTGACTGTTCATAGATCAGGACATTCCTGAGTGTGGTTTTGTCTTTTTCTTTTTTACCCACTTTAATGGAATACCCCCGGAAGCCATTATAAAAAATACCGTCCTTTAAATCGAATGCCGGGCTTTTCCGGTAAATATCATTGTAGAGTACCGCGAATTTTAAATTGGCGACGGGGATGATATAATTCGCGAACATAAAGGTGATGCCACACAATAAAATGACTACAAAAAATAAAGGCCGCATAAACCTGAGAAGGGAGATCCCGGATGATTTAAGCGCTACCAATTCAAAACTTTCGCCAAGTTTCCCAAATGTCATGATCGATGAAAGAAGTATTGCAATAGGCATTGCCAGCATCACCATGGTTGCACTTGCATAAATGATGAATTGGGTAAGGGTGAAAAAATCAAGTCCTTTGCCTACAAGGTCATCAATGTATTTCCAGATTGTTTGCATCATCAGAACGAACAATGCAATAAAGAATGTAGCAATGAAAGGCCACAGGAAAGCTTTTAATATTAATTTATCTAACTTTTTAATCACGCAATAACTCAGTTAACTTTATCAGGTATCAAAAATTGAACGATGGAGGGTCGTACAAAAATACATCTTTCACCCATGGAAATGGGAATGGTCAATGACGCCGGGTGGATTTTAACCAAACACAATATTATCAAAAAAGTATACGGCTTATTCTCCGGATTGAGTGAAGCCATGAAGGTTGAGGTTACGGCCGGTCAGCTTTTTTTGCCTCTCCCCGTTACCTTAAATAACGCCAGGATATCCAAAGGAGAAAATTATAAAATTCTTCCCTACGTAATGCTTGATTATCCCTCGCTGTTCAGCAAAGAAAATATTTTTGCAGTACGCACCATGTTCTGGTGGGGCAATTTTTTCAGCATCACCCTGCACATCAGTGGTGCATTCAAACAATTATATGTTCATGATGATCCGGCAATACTGGAGAATTTAAAGAAAAGCGGCGCTTATGTTTGTGTAAATGATTCCCAGTGGCAACACCATTTCGAAACATCAAATTACATAGCGGCTTCCGATATTACAGCCACACTCTTCCAAAAAATATCTGAAAAGGATTTTATAAAAATAGCATATAAAATACCACTAACGGAGTGGGATAACGCCGAAGCGTTCCTGCTGAAAAGTTTCAGGGAATTGATGATTTTTTTAAAAACTAATTTCCAAGGCGGTGGAAAAGATCTTTGACCTGTGTTTCCCATAACTGGCTCTGGTCTTTGATCTCTTTTTTATCAGCGAAATCATTGACAATTAAAATCGTCAGGTTCGTAACCTCTGATTTTTCTATGCAGAATTCAAAATATTCTTCGTTGGGAGAATTTAACCAATGAAAACGAATGAATTTATTCTCTTCATGTTCCATCAGCTCTGCTTCTTCTGATGAGCCATTCCATGAAAAGCTGAAAACCCCGTCACGTTCATCTACTTTATCTGCAAACCATTCCTGTAATCCGGTTGGAGTGGACAAAAAATCGTATAAAATTCCGGGTGAACACCTCACTGGATACTCTAATGTATATTTAACTTTCTTACTCATTCTTATGAATTGATCGCGCTATGTATTTGTGCAATAATAGAAAATAAATCCACTACGCAAAATAATTTATCATAATTTTTGGAGTTTGTTAATATTAGAACCTGTAAGAACAACGTGGTAAATATTTATTTATTTGACTATATATATAAAAAAATTTGGTTGCATACTATATTTACTATAAATTACGTTTACTCCTGTGATTGTATAACAACCTGTTAGAACAATCAATACAAAACTAAATAACTGCTTATGAGTATGCGTCAACTCAAAATTTCGAAGTCGATTACCAATCGTGAAAGCCAGAGTTTAGAAAAATACTTGCAGGAAATTGGTAAAGTTGATCTTATCACCCCGGAAGAAGAAGTAAAACTTGCTATCCTGATCAAACAAGGAAACCAGGCTGCACTTCATCGCTTAACGAAAGCGAACCTTCGTTTTGTGGTTTCTGTAGCCAAGCAATACCAAAACCAGGGACTTACATTACCCGATCTTATCAATGAAGGCAACCTTGGGTTGATAAAGGCTGCACAAAGATTTGATGAAACCAGGGGGTTTAAATTTATTTCATACGGAGTTTGGTGGATCCGTCAGAGCATACTGCAGGCACTTGCAGAACAATCACGTATCGTACGTCTTCCATTGAATAAAGTGGGATTGACGAACCGCATCAGCCGTGCATATTCACAACTTGAGCAGGAATTTGAAAGAGAGCCTACTGCGGAAGAGCTCGCACACCTGCTGGATATTGAAACCGAAGAAGTGGCTGCAACCTTGAGTGTTGCTGCAAGGCATGTAAGCATGGATTCACCGCTGGCCGATGGCGAAGAAAGCACCCTGATAGACGTGCTGGAAAATCCCAATGCCGACAGCACTGATAAGGATATTAATTTCAGGGATTCACTGAAAACGGAAATCAACCGTTCTTTGAGCACTTTAACAGAGCGTCAGAAAGATGTAATCAGGTATTTCTTTGGACTGGGTGTTGATCACCCGCTGAGCCTTGAGGATATCGGTGTACATTTTAACCTCACAAGGGAAAGGGTGCGCCAGATAAAAGACAAAGCTTTGATCAAGCTGAGGGCTACCTCCAGATGTAAATTGTTAAGAGATTATCTCGGAACATAAGATTTCTTATTTTTGTAAGATATTAAAGTGAATATAACTTTGTTGTATTCACTTTTTTTTTAGCCACATCGCTGATTGAGATCAGGAGTGACAGGTGTAATTTTCAGAAAGTAAAATTCCAGATGCAATTATGTTCGAATCATTAAGTGATAAGTTAGACTCAGCTTTTAAAAATTTAAAA
>JBDUCQ010000034.1:0-22473 GCA_040003385.1 Ginsengibacter sp.
TCGGTTTTATTAAACACGATGATTCCAATAAGGAAACATTTGTACATGCAAGCGGTTTGATCGATGAGATCAAAGAAAATGATCATGTGGAATTTGACCTACAAAATGGTCAGAAAGGAATGAACGCTGTTAATGTGAAATTAATCGGATAAATCTGATATTTTCCACAAGCTTGTAAGGACCCTTTTACAGGGTCCTTATTTTTTTGGTTAAGGTTAAATTCCGGGAAAGAGCTTGGGCACTTTTTTAGAATATTCCAGGTATTCATTTCCAAATTCTACCCTAAGCTTTTTTTCTTCCAGCTCGATACCTATGATTGTATATACAGTGACAACCAGGCAGGCAATCAGGTTGCTGAGATTTGGAAAGATGCAAAATAAGCCCCATATGAATAAAAGTGTTCCCAGGTAAAGGGGATGCCTAACATATTGGTGAAGTCCACGCTTTTGAAGTGTAACCTTAGATTTATCCTCCTGTAAAGCCTGTAAGCCGCTTAATTCATAAAAATATTTACGGATACAGATTATCATTATCAATATCCCGGGTATTGCCATCATCAATCCGGGAATGAACCGTACAGGAGTGAAGTGCATAAGATCTATTCTTGTGATTGTAAACTGGTACCAAAGTAGTGCACCCAGGGAAACGAAGGCAAAAATTGAATAAAGGGGACGATAATATTTAAATGATTGTGCCATCAGCCGCTGTATTTTTCTTTTTACTGTCGCCGAAGCTAAAATGCTGTGCACAACACAGTATGATGTCCATAACAACATTAAAAGCCAATGTTCGTAATTCAATGGGATCGTTTGATTCAAGATAACCATTCTTTTTAAACATCATATATTACGTTCCGTGTTAAAAGTTAGGGCATCAAAGAACTTTTACTTCCCTCCATACTATATTTGCAAACTCTCAAATACGTTAACATGAAAAAAACAGCTACTTTATTAGCGTGCATACTCTGGTTTTCGATATCAATGGCGCAGAATACCGCAAGCCTCAATTTAAAAAAGGGACAGAAATTCTCTGTTGAAACAAGCAGCGGTGGCCTGATCACACAGGAAGCGATGGGGCAGAGTACTGAAATAAAATTTGATGTTAAAAGCACTAACCAGGTTGAAGTAAAAAATGCACAGGACACTACATATACGGTGACCAATACCATAACAAAGATGAAAACAAATATGAGTTTTATGGGTCAGGAAATGACATATGATTCAGAAAAAAAAGAGGACCAGGACAGTGAAATAGGTAAAAACTTTGGCAAAATCATCAACCACTCAAACGATGTCGAACTCAGCAAAAGCGGCAAGGTGATCAGTCAAAAAAAAGGTGCTGATTCCGCAATTAAAAAAAATGAAGCCGATGCGGATATGATGAGTGGTATGATGCAAAACATGGTTGGAGGAATAGACGATGGGAGTTCAGGACTTTCACAGGTCTTTCAACCGATGCCGCGGAAAGTAAAGGTAGGTTACAGCTGGATGGATTCGCTATCGAGCGAAGGGTCAAAATCCAAAACAACATATACCATCAGGGAATTGAAGGGAAATGAAGCCATAGTTTCAATCAACAGAACTTTACAACTCAACAATAAAGCAGAAACCCAGGGCATGGAGGTTACTAACAATTCAGCCGGCACGGTTACCGGTGATGCTGTTGTAGACATCAGTACCGGTTTGGTAAAACATAAAACCACTACTATTGAAACCAAGGGAACAGTTGAAGCCATGGGCCAGGAAATTCCAGTAACAACCAGGATCACCTCAACAACTGTGGTAACTCCACTCTAATTAATTACCATGTTTCTGTCTATGTCATTGAATGAAAATCTTTGATGACCTGTTAAGAGAGTACTACCATGAGAATGGGCTTGTTATAAATCGGCCTTTACAGCTGCAGTTATTTTTTGAGTGTTCAGTTCCTGGACATACATGATTACACTCAACTCTTTCCACTGTATACCGGGCAAAGACTGAATAACAGTATGACCGGTTCCATTACTATTGAGTTTGATGGTAGTGAGGGTTCTTACAATATTATTATTGGTGATTTGCAATCCCCGGTTTTCCCCGGACCGTATCGAAGTGGTAGCGCTGTTCTGAATTAATGCAACCTGAAGAACTGAGTTGATCACATTGCCATCAACAGTATAGGTAACCGAAATTTTTGAATCACCTGTTTTTACAGAATCTATTGTTAACTGCGTACCGGTCCTTTCAGCTTTAAATTTTTCAATTGCTTTCTCAATCTTATTTTCATCGCTGCCTATCATTTCTTCCCGGCCATTTACAACCAATTGTGGGGTATACACATTTTCTGATCCCAAAGATGAAGCATACGCAGACTGACGTGCAGAAAAAGCCGGGTCACTGAACGGATCTTTCCAGCCTAAACGGTTCCAATAATCAACATGAAATGATAAAGCGTACACATTCTTTTCACTTCTTATTTTTGACAACAATTTGTCTGCAGGCGGGCAGCTCGAACACCCCTGAGACGTAAAAAGTTCAAGTACAGCAAAGCCGCCCCCTATTTTTGCTTCTTGTTGAATTTTGCCCTGCGGCATTGAAGTTGAAGAAGTGCAGCTTTCAGGCGGAAGGTACACAGCCAATATTGATATGAGGAAAAATAATTGTTTCATCATTTATTAATTATTGATAAGATACGATGATTGGTTGATGAAAGGATTGTTAAAAAATTTTAGCCCGTTAATGCCGGTGGTTATACATTGAAGTCATTTGATTTCAATTATTTTTGCCCGGTGAAAAATAAATACCTGCGGCATTTTTTTTATTTTCTTTTTTGGATTGCATTTTTCCTTGTTACCAGGGCCCTGTTTTTAATTTATCACCATCAAAAAACGAGTGGTTTATCGCCGTCAGAAATTTTTAAAACTTTCATGTATGGGCTTCACATGGATGCTTCAGCCGCTGCCTATGTTTGCATCATTCCTTTTTTACTCTTTTTTGCAGAGGCCCTCTTCGCTGTAAATCTCAGAAAGCTGATTGGCTGGTATACCATAGTTGTCATAGCAGTGCTTTCTTTTATAACGGTTGTGGACCTGGAGCTTTACCACGCATGGGGTTTCAGGCTGGATGCTACACCATTGCAATATGTGAGCAACCCATCGGAGATGGCGGCGTCCGTATCTTCCTCACCCATTTTGTTGTTAGTAGCGATTTTTATTGTACTGGCATTGGGATTCTGCCTGGTATACATCAGGCTCGTACAAAAATTACCCGATACCAAACCAGCACAAAGAGAAATAGTCTCCGTTGGTCTTTCTTTTTTCCTGTTGCTTTTTTTAATGATCCCGTTAAGAGGTGGCTTTCAGCAGATTCCTCTTGGTCAAAGTGATGTATATTTTTCGGAAAAAGTATTTGCCAACCACGCAGCAGTGAATGTTCCGTGGAATGTATTGAACTCCCTTGTAAATAAAAGATATGGAAACAAAAATCCGTATCACTATCTCGATGACATCAAAGCAAATCACATCGTTGATTCGTTGTACCATTCTGAGCACGAAACCACACACCTTCTTACAACAAAACGGCCAAACGTTATCATGATCATACTGGAGAGCTTCACCTCGAAGTTCATAGGATGCCTGGGTGGGGAAAAAGGCATCACTCCCAACCTGGATAAGATTGCCAGTGAAGGGATGTTATTCACACACATATACGCGAGTGGCGACAGGAGTGAAAAGGGCCTCGTGGCACTGCTGAGCGGCTATCCTGCTCAAACTACAACGTCGGTGATCTATAATCCTGCAAAAACAGAACGGCTCCCTCATTTCTATAACATATTGAAAGAACAGGGCTATCATACAAGTTATTATTATGGCGGGGAACTCTCATTTGCAAACATCAAATCTTACCTCCTTAATTCAGGGGTTGAAAAGCTGGTAAGCAAATATGACTTTGACCAAAATGATTACAATTCGAAATGGGGTGTACATGATCACATATTGCTGAACCGGTTTTTACAAGACCTGTCACTTGAAAAAGAACCTTTTTTTTCGACACTTTTCACACTCAGCAGCCACGAACCTTATGAAATCCCTGTGGCATCTCATTTCCCGGGAAACGATGAGATGAGCCTGTTTAAAAATACCTTTTTTTACACAGATGAATCTGTTGGCAGGTTCATTGATTCAGCGAAGAAAACAAGTTGGTGGAACAATACACTGGTGATTATGGTAGCTGATCACGGGCACAGGTTGCCCGGGAATGACGAGGCAGACCAGTCTGCCAAATTCAGGATACCCCTGATTCTAACAGGCGGAGCTTTGAATTTACATACAGTGAACAATACGCTGGGTTCGCAAACCGATGTAGCTTTCACGATTTTGCTTCAGATGGGACTTCCTGCAACAGGTTTTAAATGGAGCAGGAACTTAATGGACAGCACAGCAAAGCAATTCGCATTCTATGTTTTCAATGATGGTTTCGGGTTTGTGACACCAACAGGCACGGTAACATATGACAACGTTTCCCGGAAAATAATTCACAAGGACACTTCTGTTACGGAACAACAACTTACTACCGGTAAAGCATACATGCAAATGTCGTATGGTGATTTTCTAAAAAAATAGCCAGGATCATAATCTCCGGTATACCAATGCCAATAAAATGCATAGGCAACCGGTACCCATCCACAAAATATTATACCCAAAATTTTCAGCGATCAGCGCCCCGGCCAGGGGCCCCGCAGCCTGTGCCGATGCCCATGCCACTGTAAATAAGGCTGCATACTGACCGCGGTTCTGGTTTTGTGTCCGGGAAATCCAGAATGAATTCATAAAAGGCATAGAAAGAATTTCACCCACAGTCAGTAACAGCATTGAAAGGATAGCAAGCAATTCGAAGTTCATTCCTTTTATGGTAAGCATGATATAGGATATTCCAACCAATACTACACCCATAGAAATGAAATGAAGCAGTGGGCGTTTTCCTTCCAGTTGAAAGATGGTGATCATTTCAAAAACCGCGATGATCAAACCATTGAGTGCCATCACCATTCCGATAAAGAAAACCGGCAGGTGAAAATGCTCTTTATAAAAAACGGGAACGGTGGTGAATAATTGAAAAAAGCACATTGCAAAAATGAATACCATTCCAATGAAAAGAAGGTAGGTCTTGTCTTTATATGCAGAATGTGTTTTGCTTAACGGGACTTCCTTAACATGCGTGGCCGTATTCCTGGATGGTGCGAGTACCGCATAAAGCAAAATTGCTGCACCAATGTTTGTGATCCCATCCACCCAGAACAACAACCCGTAATCATAAGAAGCGATCAATCCGCCCAACCCACCCCCTATACCCCAGCCCAGGTTGATCGCGAGCCTGTTCAGTGAGTAAGATCTTGTGCGGTTTTCTTCTTTACTGTAATGCGCAACCGCTACTGAATTGGCAGGCCTGAAAGATTCATTCAACAATGCCAGTACAAATGTTCCGGCACATATCGCAGTAAAGGAATGCAATTGTCCCAATATGATGAACATGATCCCTCCTGCAACCAATGCGGTAATTTGGATTAAGTAAAACCCTATCTTATCCGTAAGCCTTCCCCCAACCAGCGCACCGATAATCGCTCCTGTTCCAAACATACTCATGACGAATCCGGCTTTTCCAATGCTTACACCCACATGTTGGGTCAGGTACATGCTCATAAATGGAACCACCATGGTTCCACTGCGGTTAATTACCATTACAAAAGCCAGCCACCAGGTATTCCTGGACAGCCCGCCATATGCATTTTTATATAAAGAGAATGTTTGCGTCAGCATGATTGTTTTGCATATACATATTTAAAAACATCCTCTCACGGGATTTATAAAAGTTATCCATAATCCTGATGAAATTATTCAGATGTGACGGTTATGAAGAAGCAAAATCTTCGGTTTTAGGTATCGCTTCAAATGCAGTCCGGAATATTTCCGGGGGCATTACGAGCTTTCGCTTAATTGTGTCCATCCATGCACCATCAATGGTAATGATAGCAGATAATGTATCTGTGTTTCTCCAGATCTCGTGCACCATTGTCCACCTGGAAAAGTTGTAAGTTGACTTCGCCAATTTAAGGTCAACCTTTATTTTATCTCCAAATCGCAGCTCTCTTTTAAAAACACATTCTTCCCTGAACAGTATGGGCCCGATATTATTTTCACTCATCACTGCGGGTGTTATTGCATGGCTGGTTAAAAATTCAACCCGGGTATACGCCCCAAAATCATAGTATACCGAGTGTCTCAAATGGAAATTCGGATCCAGGTCGCTCCACCGTATTTCAGGTTCTGTAAAGAATTCATTCATGTCACAAATGTAACAACATTAAAATGCTGCGGGGGAAACGGGACTATCCAGTATGGCTGCTGAGAGCAGCTCTGCCCACTTTCTGTATTGTAACGCAGATGGATGTAAACCATCGGATGCCGTTAACCCGGGGTTACTTTTTGTTCCCCTGGAAATTGGGGTGATGTCCAGGTAACACACCCCACGCGCACCGGCGAGTTTTTTGTTTACCGCATTGAAAGCATTGAGCTCAGTTGCAATTTTTGCTGTATCCATTTTTTGTGCAAATGGAGTAAGACTGTAATCAGGAATCGATAATACGATCACATTTTGCCTGATATTGCCCGCATATTTTATGGCACTGTCAAGCAATGAATTAAATTCATTGGAATATTCTGAAATACTTTTATGCTGGTATTGATTATTGACACCTATCAGCAATGATACATAGGAATATTTATGGCGTGGAGGAGTAACCTTAAGGGCATTGAGAAGATCGTTGGTCGTCCAGCCTGTGGTGGCAATGATATCGGGATCTGACAACCTCATATGATGAGCCCGCAAAATGTGCACGGTCTGATTTGGAAAGTTTTCTCCCGCTGCAACAGATTCTCCTATGGTATAGGAATCTCCAAGGGCCAGGAAAGTATTTGATCGCCCGGGCATGGCAGTATCGGGTTTAAGTTGAGTTTTGGATATGGTATTTTCACTCCAGCAACTTACGCCGAACAAAATTAAAAGGATGATAGAAATAATATAAAAGGTACGGCCATAAAATGTAAAATTAATCATGATTGAACCTGGAATATTTAACTCGCTGACCGCCTGGAGCAGGTCCGCTTAATTTTATTGATAAAGGATCTGGTAATACTCATCTACCATCCTGTTGCTGTCAAACCGGAATTGAACATCCCGCATTCCGTTCTTAACTACTTGTCTCCACGTTTCATAATTGTCATAATACAATGGAAGAATCTCGTTTTCAAGTATCTCATATATCTTATTCAGGTCATACTCATCCTGTTCATGAACGTGCATGTGTGTGTAATCCGCAGGTGGTACCACAAAACCATTATTTCCATGGTTGATAAACTCCGGGATCCATCCGTCATTCGTACTTAAATTCACTGCGCCGTTCATTGCTGCAGTCATTCCACTGGTCCCGCTTGCTTCCCTTGGCACACGGGGATTGTTCAGCCAGATGTCTGCAGCCTGTTTTAATCTTTTGCTCAGGGTGAGTTCATAACCAATGCAAACAGCCACATTTTTGTATTGCTTGCTGAGATTAACCAGTTGATTAAAATCACTGATGGCCGGGTAATCAAGCGGGTATGGCTTCCCAGCCCAGATGATCTGCACAGGATATTTTTTGTTATTGAGCAATGCTTCAAACCGCTTATGATCCCGGGTAATCAATTCAGCTCTCTTGTACCCTGCAAACCTTCTTGCCCAAACGATGGTGAGTACATTTGGATCCATCAATTTACCAGTCTGATCAGCAACGATGTCTAGCGATCTTCTTTTCAAATGCTTTTTCCGGTCATCAAACCAACTGTCATTTTGATCCTCCTTGGCTTTATACAATTGTTTGTCTGCCCAGTAGCGCCAGTTTTGTGCATTGGTGATCGCTTTTATTTCACAGATACCTGCATATTTTTCCCAGAGATGGCGGCTCACTACACCATGTAATTGAGAAACTCCATTTGCCATTTTTGCAAACCTTAGAGCAGCCAGGGAATGATTGAACAGATCATCGGTAATTCCGGTTATTTCCCGCACTTGCGTAAGCGGCATTCCACAGAAATAGCTCATTTTTTCACACAGGTAAATGTCATGCTTTTCATTACCAGCCTCTTCAGGCGTATGGGTTGTAAACACCAGCCTTTTTTTTACATCTTCTGCATTTCCAAACTTCTGGTATAAATAAAACGCGGCACTTACTCCATGTGCTTCATTAAGGTGATACAAATCGGGATTGAAATTCAATTCGTCTATCAATTTTGCTCCGCCCACACCCAGCAAAATAAACTGCGCGATCTTGGTCGCTACATTCCCGTCGTACAAACGGTGAGATATTGTTTGAGAAACATAATCGTTTTCCGGCAGGTCGGTTGTGAGCAAAAACAACGGGGCGCTTTTAAACGTTTCGGGGTTTAAGTAGTAGGCTTTTACCCACACCGGGTGATCATGAATGCTGATCGAAAACTTGATCCCTGTGTCTTCTAAAAAATTATATATTTTTTCATTCCATTGCACCTGCAGGGTTTGATCCTGGTTCCTTGCCTGGTCGTAGTATCCATTTTTCCATAAAATACCAACGCCGATTAAATTTTGCTTTAATTCATAAGAGCTTCTCAAATGTGACCCTGATAAAAATCCTAGGCCTCCGCTGTAAATTTTTAAAGGCTGATGTATTGCAAACTCCATGGAGAAGTAAGCAACTTTTTTAGCGTAACGCTCTTCAACAGGATATGGAACCGAATAATTTTCAAATGCCATGGTATCGTATCAAATTAATTGAGGGGCGAATATAAAATGATTTCTCAACAAAACCGGTTTTTGTGTAAATATTACACATCCTTCGAACCTGCTTCTTTTTGCTTGCAGGTTCATAACCAGGATATTTTGGAAATTTCGAATAATATTTTTAGATTTGTCTAAATTTATTTTTAAGCAAAATGAACTTAACCACCAGTGAAGAAAATTACATCAAGAGCATTTATCACCTGCAATTGGTTTCCCATCTTGTGAATACCAATACACTGGCCAGGGAATTGAATACGAAAGCTGCTTCCGTAACAGACATGCTCAAAAAATTAAAAACAAAGAAGCTTGTAAAATATGAGCGCTATTATGGGTTTAAGCTCAATGAAAATGGGACGCGGATGGCGCTGAGAATCATCCGGCGTCACCGGCTATGGGAACATTTCCTGGTGTCTAAACTCAATTTTCAATGGGACGAGGTCCATGCCATTGCTGAAGAGCTGGAGCACGTCAGCAGCCCTGAGCTGATTAAAAAATTAGACTCTTATCTCGGCAAACCAAAAATCGATCCGCATGGTGATCCCATTCCGGATGTAGACGGGAAACTGCCCGTCATCAAGCAAATCAATTTATTTGACCTTGTTAACCTAAAACCTGCTACGGTGAGCTCAGTAAGCAATCAATCGCCTCAAATGCTGGAAATGCTGAAACACTACGGCATCGGAATAGGATCGCAACTAAAAATCATCAGGGCTTTTCCATTTGATCATTCACTGGAAATCAAAGTATCTAAACAGGCACCCTGTATCATCAGCGAGCAGGTAGCCAAAAATATATTTGTGTACCATGATTAACCGTCCCATCAATGACAATTCACTAAGTGAAGTTCATGAAACAGTGGACATCAGCTCCGCGAAAGGAAGATGGAGAAAAATTCTTGCATTTTTCGGACCGGCTTACCTTGTTAGTGTGGGATATATGGATCCCGGCAACTGGGCCACCGACCTCGCCGGCGGAAGTAAATATGGCTATACCCTGATATGGGTTTTGCTGATGAGCAACATCATGGCTTTACTGCTGCAGACACTGAGTGCACGGCTGGGCATTGTGAGGGGCAGGGACCTTGCACAGGCTAACAGGGAAGCGTACCCGAAAGCGGTGAATTTTATGCTGTACCTGCTTGCAGAGATCGCCATCGCTGCTTGTGATCTCGCAGAGGTGCTTGGAATGGCCATCGGTATCCAGCTCCTCACCGGCCTTCCGCTTATATGGGGTGTGTCAATTACCGTCCTTGATACATTCCTGCTGCTTTATCTTCAGCGCCTGGGAATACGAAAAATGGAAACCTTCATCATCGCACTCATCGCAGTGATCGGCTTTTGTTTCCTGGTCAACATCATCATTGCACAACCCCATTTGTATGACGTATTAAAAGGATTCATCCCTTCACTTCCGGAGGCTAAAGATCTGTATGCTTCCAAAGGAATGCACAACGTCCTGCCAAAGGAAACTGCTTTGTACCTTGCAATTGGTATTATTGGAGCAACCGTAATGCCCCACAACTTATACCTGCATTCCTCTCTTGTGCAAACAAGGAAAATTGAAAAAACGAGGACCGGCATTCGGCAAGCTCTCAAATGGAGCTTTGTAGATACTGCCATTGCGCTGAATATTGCTTTCCTGATCAATGCGGCAATCCTGATATTGGCGGCAACTGTTTTTTTTAAAACCGGCCGTACGGACGTAGGTGAGATCAAACAGGCCCACCAGCTGTTATCACCCATGCTGGGGTCAACAATTGCTTCTACCCTCTTTGCAGTTGCGCTTATTGCTTCCGGTCAAAGTTCTACCCTAACCGGCACCCTGGCAGGCCAGATCGTAATGGAAGGCTATTTGCGCTTACGCATCAATCCCGTATTACGCAGGCTCATTACCCGCTTGCTGGCCATCATTCCAGCTATACTGGTCATCGCTCTTTTCGGAGAAGACAAAGTTGACGCTCTATTGATTTTCAGCCAGGTGATCCTTAGTTTACAACTTGGATTTGCTGTGATACCGCTCATTCATTTTGTCAGCGACAAAAAAACGATGGGCATCTACGCGATAAATCCCGTGATCCAGTTTTTTGCCTGGCTGGTCGCGTCAGTGTTGGTATACCTAAATGTGCGTATGGTAACTGGAGAAGCTAAAAACTTTTTTATGACATCCGATAATTTGGTGGCAAAAATGGCAATCATCATAGCAGGTGCTTTATTTGCAGCCCTGCTGATCTATTCATTTATTTTTCCATTGATTGGCCGCCGCAGGAAAGCTGTTTCCATTCAAATGCATCCCGAAATATCAGGTATGATTGATCTGAAGATTCCGGTTTACAGCAAGATAGCCGTAGCATTGGATTTTAGTGAGAATGATGCCAAGCTGCTTGGTTCAGCCATCGGGCAGGCAACTTTAGACACCCGGTTTTTGCTGATCCATGTTGTAGAAACCGCTACAGCAATATTGCTCGGTAAAGAAACGGATGATTATGAAAGCAAGAAGGATAAAGAAAGGCTTGATTTTTTTGTATCCCAACTAAAAGAAAGAGGCTTCCAGGCACAGGGTACATTAGGATTCCGGAAAAGAGCCAGGGAAATTGTCAGGATCGTAAAAGAACAGGACGCCGACATGCTGGTCCTTGGGGCGCACGGCCATACGGGCTTAAAAGATTTCATCTATGGTGAAACGGTAAATACAGTGCGCCACGAACTTAAAATTCCGGTGCTTGTTGTGAACTTATGAAGAAAAAATCTGGCAAATAAATTCCTGGTGTTGTTTTGAGATTATAGCTTTTTTATTTCGGATTCAATTTTATCGTTCCACCTGTATTGAGCAGCCTGGTTAATGCTGTGGTTTGTTTCAGCATCATAAGCATGTTGCAGCTCAACGCTATGGTTATATACTTTATCAAAAACAGCCACTAAAACCTTCTGATAATTGTCTCGTGTAAAGTTAGTTTTTGAAATTTCCGAAACAAACTGCCCTGCACCCAGTCTTGTAATATCAAAATGATGCTGTTCATGCAACAAATGATATGACGAGTTGATGTTGGGTTTTTTCCAGGAAGCTTTTTTACTGAAGAATGTGTAGACGCCAATATTGATGCGAATGAGGTTACTGGTTGAACGGATGTCAGAATTGAATGCAAACCCCGATGCTGTCACTGCTCCGCCATCGTGATGAAGATCCGGGGATCCCTGGAAATCAGCCCATGTAAGGGTTCTTGAAGGATCATAATAAATTGTGTCACTATTTTTACCTGTTTTCCGGTCCTCCATAAATACATGTACCAGCACCTTTTGTGCAAATACATTTTGAATGAGAGTCAGGCAAAATAATAATACAATGATAGTTTTCAACATCTGTAGGGCAATTGCAGCTACAAATTCGGACACAAGCATCGAAACAAAAAGTTAAAGATGATTACCGGCTTAGCAAGAGGTTCACACTTGTGACAACCTGGTCTATGGAAATGTTTTTCATGCATTTAAAATGCCCGCGTGGGCAATGTACATAGCCTATCTTGCTGCAAGGCCGGCACCATAGCTTTTTTACCTCAAATATTTCATACGAAGTTTTATATGGCACCATCCCAAATGAAGGAACCGTGTTGCCCCAAACGGACAATATATTCTTTTTAAAGGCAGCAGCAATATGCATCAATCCCGTATCATGGCTGATCACCAGCTTCGAACGCCTCAGAAGGTCTGCAGACTCATTGAGATTATATTTACCACAGGCATTATAAATTTTTACGGGGTCTGCTGAGGAAATTTCTAATGCATTGGCAAAGTCTTCCGGTCCACCCAATAAAATGACCGGGTGAACGATCTTCATACAAAGCTCTTTTAAACGGTATACTGGTAATTTTTTTGTGTTGTGAGCGGCACCGATCACAATTGCAATATATCCATGTACATGAGAAGTTGGCAGATCAGTTTGCTTTACAATGTCTTTATCGGGTATGAAATAATCAAGGCCCAACCCGTCATTCTCAACATGGAAAGAGTGTAGTGTTTCCATATACCGGTCAACAATGTGTTTCGCCGGCATCATGTTGATCTTGAAACTGGTAAAAATCCATTTTTGCACGTTCAATTTTTCAAATGAATACGCAGGAATTTTTCCAAGTAACTTTTTAATCCGAAAGGTTCTTAAATTGTTATGCAGGTCAATAACCGCATCAAAATTTTCACTTTTTAACTCAGTCACCAGTCCTTCAAAATCTTCAGTCAATACGTGTATTTTACTGAGGTATGGGTTGGCTTCAACAATGGGGGTAAAAGATTTTTTTGTGAGGTAATGAATTCCTGCGTCCGGAAATTTTTTACGAAGTGAACGTATGACAGGAGTTGTCAGTACAATATCACCAATTGATGAAAAACGGATGATCAGGAATTTCATACGCATCAGATTTCACATTTAAATTTCCGGGAAAATTATCAAACTGGAAGCGTTTCCATATAATTCAACTCCTTACCAAAAGTTTCTTCTGTAAATATTGCAGCCGTAACCGTCACCGCCATGATGATAATACCTGTTATCAGCCCGCTTGCAGAGTATGTGAAGAAGTGCTGCAGCCAGTTGAACAGTAAAAGCATAAGCGGCAATGATCCCCTTACCATATTTGGAACTGTAGTAGCAGCTGTTGCACGCAGGTTGGTGCCAAACTGTTCAGCCGCCATCGTTACAAATATGGCCCAGAACCCCGTAGCAAAGCCAAGCCCAGCACAAATAAAATACATTTCATTGCTACTGCTTCCATTGCCCTGGAGGAAATAAGCCGCGATCATCACCGCCGTAATTGCATAAAATATGTACAAAGTTTTTTTGCGGCTTTTAAGGTATTGGCTCAGCAAGCCAACCAGCACATCACCGATTGAAATCGCCACGTACGCGAACATGGTAGCCTTCCCGGGCAGAATTTCTTCATTGATGCCAAAGTTTTTTCCGAATTTATTGGAGAAGGCGATCAGTATTCCGATCACATACCATGTGGGCAAACCGATCAGGATACTCAGGATGTATTTTTTAAACCGGGTCCTGTCAGTAAAAAACATGCTGAATTTTCCACGACCGATTTTCTGATCCCGCATTGTTTTGAACATTCCTGATTCAAAAACACTTACGCGCAGAAACAAAAGGCAAACTCCCAAACCACCACCAATGAAATAACAAATCCGCCAGTTGAATTCCCTTGACAAAAAATAAGCAACAACTGCTCCTGTCAGCCCTATGCCGGCAACGAGGGAGGTACTCACTCCTCTTTTTTCACGGCTTACCAATTCTGAGATCAGGGTAATTCCTGCGCCCAGTTCACCTGCAAGACCGATTCCTGCAAAAAAGCGGGTCCAAGCATACTGGTCAACCGTAGTAACAAATCCGTTCACCACATTGGCGGCGGAATATAATATGATTGAACCAAACAATACGCTCAGCCTTCCTTTCTTATCTCCCATGATCCCCCAAACGATACCGCCGATCAATAAGCCTATCATTTGAAGGCTGATGATAAATTCACCACTTTTGTTGACGGCATTTTCATCAAGCCCCAGGGAGCGCAGACTCGGGATACGCACAATATTGAAGAGCAGGAGGTCGTAAATGTCTACAAAATAACCCAATGCAGCTACGATCACAGGAAATGATAAAATGCCTACCTGGATTTGCTTCATCGGCTATCAGCTTTATTTTGTTGAGGGACCTGTTTTTTTTCTGTTGAAAAAAACCTTCCAAATAACCGGAAGTGTTGTCAATGCCACGATCCCGATTACAATTACCTCGAGGTGTTCGGTAAGGTCAAACTGAAATTCTTTCAGTATGAACTTTTGCAGGAAATGCCCGGCAAGGAGCATACTTGCCACCCATAGCATACACCCGATCACATTGTAAAACGCAAATTTTTTGTTCTCCATCTGTACGATCCCCGCCACGATTGGGGCAAAAGTCCTGACAAAAGGAACAAACCGGGCAATGATGATGGCACCGCCACCATTCTTCTCATAAAACTCATGAGCCTGTACCAAATATTTTTTTTTGAACAGGAATGTATCTTTTCGTTCAAACAGGAAAGGGCCGCTTTTTTTACCAAACCAATAGCCCACAAAATTTCCAATGATTCCACTGGATGTAATAAGCACCCAAAGAATGGCAAGGTCTGCCCATTGGTTGCCGGAATGGAATAAGGCAGCACCAACAATCCTGTCGCTGAATATTCCTGTAACAAATAATAAGGCATCACCGGGTAAAAAAAAACCGGCAAACAAACCGGTTTCGGCAAAAACAATGAAAAGGATCATCCATAATCCTCCATGCCTTATATAAAACTCCGGATTTAAAATATCCTTGAATGTCATACCCAAAAAACCTAAAAATTCCACGTTCATCTATTTAATTATGAATTTTCCAATTCTCCTTCCCATTTACTTACAGCAGCAGTTGCCAGCGCATTTCCCAGAACATTTGTCATACTGCGGAACATATCGCAGAAATGATCTATTGGCAATATTAATGCAATTCCTTCGGGAGGAATATTAAACATGCTGCAGGTAGCAGTAACAACCACTAAAGAGGCCCGTGGTACACCTGCTATTCCCTTGCTTGTAAGCATAAGCACCAGCAGCATGGTAAGCTGTGTGGGCAGGTCCATGTGTACTCCATATACCTGGGCAATGGTAAGACTCGCAAAAGTCATGTACATCATACTTCCATCCAGGTTGAAGCTGTACCCCAAAGGCAAAGTAAAAGCAACGATCTTTTCACTGCAGCCGAAACGTTCAAGCTCTTCCGTTAACTTTGGAAAAACGGCTTCACTGCTGGTGGTGCTGAATGCAATGAGCAAAGGTTGCGCTATCCGTTTCAACAATCCAGGAACCCTGTTTTTCAGGATTAAAAACCCAACCAGCAGGAGCACCGCCCACAATAAAAAAATTCCGATCACAAAGAATAAAAGATAATAGCTGTAGAATTTAAAAACCTCCAAACCCTTCAATGCAATCACGGCAGCTATTGCACCAAAAACTCCCAATGGAGCAAACTTCATGACATAGCCCACCATCTTTAATATGATATGCGAAACACCTTCGAGCGCCTTAACTACCGGCCTGGCATAATCGCCAATAGCCGTAGCTGCCACGCCAAAAAAAATGCTGAAAACAACGAGCTGTAAAATTTCGTTGTTGGCCATAGCATCAATTACACTTTTGGGAAATACGTGTTCAACGAATCTGGATAAAGAAAATTCCTGTGTCTTTCCAATTACATCTTTTGCCCCTGCCGTATCGGCATTGCTCAGATCAAGCACACTCCCCGGGTGAAAAAAATTAACAAGAAGCATCCCCAGTAACAGGCTTACCAGAGACGCCGAAACGAACCACAGCAAAGCTTTGCCACCAATTCGCCCCACCGTTTTCAAATCACCCAGCTTGGAGATGCCAACCACAAGGGTGGAAAATACCAAAGGTGCAATGATCATTTGAACGAGACGTAAGAAAACTGATGTGAGGAGTTTGATGTTATTGGAAAAAGTGATTGTAAAGGCAGGCGTTGCATTCCGGTGAACGATATAACCTAAAATCACACCGGCTGCCATTGCCACAAGGATATAGAATGTAAGGCGGTTCCGATTAGCCGGTTGTATGGCCATATTTTTCAATTGATTTGCAATATAATATTAAAATCACTCGCCTGCAGAACGTGTTCAAAATTCGGTAAAGCGTTTATGCAGTTAACAAAGAATTCATTACTTTTCCATTCTATTCATAATTATTTTATAACACCCATATGAGTTTATTTATTAAGAAGCCCATTGATAAGTTAGTTGCAGAGGCAGACGATGCAGAAAAAGGTTTGAAAAGAACGATTGGTCCCGGCAATTTGGTTGCGCTCGGAATTGGTGCTATCATAGGGGCAGGCCTTTTCGTAAGAACTGCCGCTGCTGCTGCCCAGCATGCGGGTCCATCCGTAACCATCGGTTTCATTGTGGCTGCAGTAGGCTGTGCGCTGGCAGGTTTGTGCTATGCTGAATTTGCCTCCATGATCCCTATCGCAGGAAGTGCGTATACTTATTCTTATGCAACGATGGGAGAATTTGTAGCATGGATCATTGGGTGGGACCTGATACTGGAATACGCGATAGGTGCTGCCACTGTAGGAATAGCCTGGAGCGAATATTTCAATAAGTTGCTTGGAATATTTGGCATGAGTTTACCTTATGGATGGTTACATTCCCCGTTTCAAAAATTAAGGGACGCCAGTGGAAATGTGATTGCAAGTGGAATCATGAATGTGCCTGCTTTGTTCATCATCCTCGTTCTAACGATGCTGCTCATACGTGGTACAAAAGGGTCAACTCTGGTGAATGCAATTATCGTGATCCTGAAAGTTGCAATTGTGATTGTTGTAATAGCAATCGGTTGGCAGTACATTCAGCCAATAAATCATACACCTTTCATTCCTGAACCCACTATTTATAAAGATGCGGAAGGCATAGGTCATAATTATGGAGGCATACTTGGAATATTGGGTGCTGCGGGTGTAGTATTTTTTGCATTCATAGGCTTTGATGCGGTTTCAACAGCTGCTCAGGAAGCGAAAAATCCCAAACGTGATATGCCCATCGGCATTCTTGGGTCGCTTGCAATCTGTACCGTGCTTTATATTTTGTTTTCATATGTACTTACCGGCATTGCCGATGTAAATACTTTCAGAACAGTTGGTAAGGAAGCATCCGTTTCATACGCGGTGGAGCACATGTCGGGTTCTATGATAAATGGAGTTTGGGTTGCAAAATTTCAGTGGCTGAGTAACCTCATCACGGTTGCGATTCTTGCAGGATTTTCTTCAGTGATCCTTGTCATGCTGATGGGACAATCAAGGGTATTTTACTCAATGAGCCGCGATGGCCTTGTACCTAAAGTTTTCTCAGACGTTCATCCAAAATTCAGGACTCCCTACAAATCAAACTGGATATTTTTCTTATTTGTAGGAGCCTTTGCTGCATTTGTTCCCGGCGATATTGTAGGAGACATGACAAGCATCGGAACCTTGTTCGCATTTATGCTTGTATGTGCAGGCATTTGGATATTGCGTGTAAAAAATCCCGAGATACAAAGGCAATTTAAAACACCGCTTGTGCCACTTGTTCCTATTCTTGGTATTCTTGTATGTGGTGCTATGATCTATGGATTGGGCTGGACTAACTGGGCACGACTTCTGGTATGGCTTGTGATCGGGTTTGTTATATATTTCGGTTACAGCAGGAGAAATAGTTTGCTGCAAAAAGGTCTGAATCAGCCTCGCCCCAAAGATCCGGTTGATCCACTAAACCCAATGTAACAGGAATTTTTATTGAACCTGATCTGCAATAGTAAACTCAATATTCAGCACTCTATTTTGCCTGACTGGAACCGCGGGTAAATTATAAACTTCATTTTTAACCCCGCAAATAGAGGCTCCTTTTTTATGAGGCTGAAGTCTTGTTTGTGATTATTCTACTTAATCCTACACTCAGGTTCAATACTCAATCTCAATAGAAATCCAGAATTCTTCATGTGCAAACCCTTAGATCTGAAGATCCTCCACCCTTAGCAATATCAAAATAAAAAAGCGATGACCAGGGCCATCGCTATATAATTTTAAAATTGGAAAAATTTAAAATGGAAGGTCATCAGCTGGCTCCAGCACTTCGGCCTGAGGGCGAGTGGCTGCAGTTTGTGCAAACCCGCCTGTTGATGCCGGGTTTTCATGACCGCTTTCAGTTCCACCACCCAATAACTGAAGGTTTTGAACGCGCATACGTAAGGTGGCTGCCACCTGGTTGTCTTTATTGGTATAGCCATCTGCTTCAGGCGATCCTTCAGCGTATACCATTTTACCCTTTTTTAAATATTGGGCAACGGCTGTTCTATCTGTCCAATAAGCGCACTCAACCCATGTGGTGCGTTCCTTCTGGTTCCCGGTAGCATCTTTGAATCTTTCTGTGTGTGCCACACTAAAATTAATAACATTCTTTCCGTTAACTTCCTTAACGATGCAATCCTTACCAAGGTTGCCGACAATCTGTAACTTGATCATAACTGTGTTTTTAAATTGTTAATCGATGTATCTGAACGGCCGCATTCTAATTGTAAGAATGAAGCAAAATCTTTATGAGTTCGTACAAACCTAATTCATTTTCTTTTTTAAGGTACTTACCTGGTCCTGCAAATTATTAACAAGATTTGCAAGTGAATTCACATCCCATCTTTGTTGCTGGGTAATCCTGCTGATAACCGCCTGTGCCTGCCACATTTCTAATATATCTTCGGAATTTACCTGGTATGGCTGGTATGCAGGGTTGTCACTAACAAGAGTGATCTTATTTTTACTCCTGTTGCTTTTGACCACCCTTTTGTAAACAATCCCTTCACTTTTACTGACAACGATGTGTGGCATATTGTTTTTCGTATCATCAAGGTGTTCAATTTTTTCGCCAACAATCACACTTCCGCTCGGGGTTGGCATCATGCTGTCACCAATGATCTCAAATGCACGGTAATTGCCGCCAGCCAGCATCGGCAGGGTAAAGGTGTTCAACTCATCAATAAATTCACTATCGGCATACCCTGCCAGGTAGCCGGCGGCAGCTTTTACGGGTACGAACTGAATGATGTTGCGGTCAGCGTTCATCATTTTCATTTGCCTTCTTTTACTTAAATAACTGCTGACATTTTGATCGCTTATATCTTTCAGAAATAGTTCATCTAATGTTACCTTAAACATATCGGATATGATTTCTAAGACCTCCAGCCTTGGCTCGGCCCTCTCCTCTTCATATGCGCCAAGCAATGATCTTTTAATGCCAAGCTTGTTTGCAAATTCTTCCTGGGTCCATCCCCGGAGTTTTCTGAGGTATTTTAAGTTTTGTCCTGCAAGTGCCATGTGACTAATTTATTTAGTGTAAAAATACTAAACTTTTTAGTTATGCCAAATTTATTTGAAACTATTTTTGCGGTTTTTTCCTCCATCAAAAAGAAATATTATACATTATAATCCTGCACGCGTGCGTTTCCTTTTAAAGGATTTCTTTATGACAAGAGTAACCAATGTAATTGTAAGTGCCCCGCAAAACGCCATGAACATATCTTTTTGTGAATCCCAGATATCCCCCTGGAGCCCGAGGTACGCATCCCCTTCCTTCGGAAAAAAAACATCCGCCACCACCCATTCTATCATTTCATACAGGCAGCTGAACGAGAGCGTAATTTCAACCGGTAATGTCCAGCACACCCAATCCGGGAATTTCATTTTATTCATAAAGTAATCGCGCATGGGATAGGCCAGCATGAAGCCAAAGCTGAAATGCACAATCCTGTCGTAATGATTTCTTGATAAATGAAATATGCTTTTTAACCAGTAACCAAAAGGATTTTCCGCATAAGTATATTCAGATCCATATACATGAAGACTGAGGTATATGGCAATGAACACATAACTGAGCGTACTAAATCTGAATGTTTTATAAGTGAGCACCAGGAAACTTAAAAAAATAACCGTGAGCGTGTTTTCAATCATCCAGTTTGAAAAATTTGTAGTGCCGGCAAGAGTGATCACCCAAATAATGAAAAAGACAGCTGCAACAAAAAGCAGCGGCCTATTTTTATCAAAGTCAGGCCGTATCGCCTGTGAGGCTGTAGATATGGGCATATTTAATAATTTAGGAATGAACACCCGCAATGCCTGGAACCAACCCGGATAAACTCAAATTAATTCTTTTAATTCACCAGTCGCATGGATCTTCAGGCCGATTGAAACAGCTTGTTTCAAACTGTTATTCCCGATCGCTTACTTTTGTGCAAAATCGATTGCCAATGCAAATAATCCTGGTTTTACATAACCTCCTTCGCTGGGCGGTCCTGGTATTTGGAATATGGACGTTGCTGAGCGGAATTTCAGGTGTGTTCTCGAAACGAATATACACCGCAAATGATAACAGGGCAAGCTTCTTCTTCAGCCTTAGTTGCGACATACAACTGCTCCTGGGGCTTGTTTTGTATTATGCAAACTCATGGTTCGACAGGCTGAAGGACCTGGGCAATAATATGAAAGATGCGTACAACCGTTTCTTTACAATGGAACACGCATTGCTGATGATCATTGCCTGGATACTCGTACATGTAGGAAGGGTGGCTGTAAAAAAAGCACCGACGTCAACGGCAAAACACAAACGCACCCTGATTTTTTTCGGCCTTGCAATTTTATTGATAGCCGCCGCCATCCCGTGGCCATTCCGTGAAACGATAGCAAGGCCTTTGTACAGGTGGTTTAATTAATTTGTGATCCGCGCCTGTGCGGCAAAATATTTCTAATGAAAGATAAAAAAAAGGAAGGTCCCATTATCCTGATCACCAATGATGACGGTATAACGGCACCGGGTATACGTAATTTGGTGGAAGCAGTGAAGGGACTGGGCCAGGTGGTAGTGGTAGCCCCGGACAAACCACAAAGCGGCATGGGACACGCGATCACCATTGGCGTGCCTCTGCGCCTGAATAAAGTGGAAGAAATGTTTGAAGGCGTGGAAGCCTGGATAACAAGCGGAACCCCCGTAGACTGTGTGAAACTGGCGGTAGATAAAGTATTGCACCGCAAGCCCGACATTTGCCTGAGTGGCATCAACCACGGAGCCAATCATTCGATCAATGTGATTTACAGTGGTACCATGAGCGCGGCGATGGAAGCCAGTATTGAGAGCATCCCCAGTATCGGATTTTCATTGCTCGATTACCGTTTTGAAGCAGATTTTACTGCGTCAAAATTCTTTGTCCATAAAATTGTAAAGAGCTTGCTGGCCACGAAGATGGACAAACACCTGCTGCTGAACGTGAACATTCCTTCTACGCCCCTGGCAGAAATGAAAGGAGTGAAAATCTGCAAGCAGGCCTATGCAAAATATGAGGAGGACTTTGATGAGCGTCTTGACCCCCACGGAAAAAAATATTACTGGCTGACAGGCGAATTTGTAAATTTCGACAAAGGAGATGACACCGACGTTTGGGCATTGCAAAATAATTATGTAAGCGTTGTGCCCGTACAATTTGACCTTACCAACTACGAGCTGAAAAAAAAGCTTGAAAAAAACTGGAAAATTCAATGATTTTTAAAAAAGACAACTTCGTGTACGGCCTTGTGTTAGGTTTCGTAGCCCCTCTCATCGGCTTCCTGGTCTATAAATTTGTAAAATTTAAATCACTTACGCTGGGAGAAATGTTCCAATGGCTGAAACTGAACCCGAATCTCATCACAGTTTTTATCAGTGTTTCCCTGATGGCCAATGCAATTTTGTTTACCATTTATATCAATGGGCACAGGGATAAAACGGCAAAAGGAATTTTTATCCTCACCATGATCTATGCGATCATTGCAATGATCTTTAAATACGCCTGAGGTGAATGGTGAATGGGCAATGGTGAATGGGCAATTGTTGAAGCATAGAATAATTTAAATTAGTAGAACATTTATAACATTAAACTTTTATAATTAACCATTGCCCCTTCAATATGAAATATAATTCACCATTCACCATTGCCCATTCACATTGCCCATACACTATGAAATATAATTCACCATTCACCATTCACCATTCACCATTCACCATTCACCATTCACCACTCAC
>JBDUCQ010000144.1:0-6724 GCA_040003385.1 Ginsengibacter sp.
ACTGGCTGCCGGTTAACTGCATACCATCCCCTGAGTCGCCCGCGAATTTGATCACAACATCCTGTAAAACTTCCTCTTTATAATTCATTTGAAATTTGTTTCGGTTTACCGAAGAAAAGATGAGAATAAAACCAATTTTATGGCAGCCGGCAAACCAGTTTCTCCCGGTGCCTGACATATGCAAATTTATTAAATAAAAGTTGTTTCGCCCAGTGAAAATGATCGACTCAACAATAAAAACACATTGAAAAAAATCATTGAAAAATCATACTTTGATCCACAAAAGAAGTTTAACAGGCCAAATGCAGATTCACAAAAAAGACGAATTTGGGCGCCGGAAACAACAGCTTGCCTTATATTCAAAAGCCATTTCGCATCCCGCTCGTATTGCCATCTTACGCAAGCTTGCAGAAGACAAGAAATGTATTTGTGGTGAGATTGTGGCAGCATTGCCACTTTCACAATCTACGGTATCACAACATTTAAAAGAATTAAAAAATGCGGGCCTGATCAATGGGACAATCAAAGGTCCTAAAAGCATTTATACACTGAACCAGCCGGCGATTGATTTGTTCAGGGATGAATTTAAACGGCTGATGAACAACTTGAAAGAAAGGAAGTAATTCAGTCCACTGTTTACTGTCCAAGGTCCACAGCAAATATTCTGCTCAAAGGATAATTTTTATGTCTCGCGATGAAAGCTGTGTCTGTGGACAGTGGACAGTGGACTGTGGACTAATCGGCAATAAGCTATTTGATTCGCTTAAATTGCAATACAATTTAAAAGAAAGATGATGGCTAATAAATGGATAACACTACTTAACTTATTGATGATTTGCCTCCCAGGTTTTATTTACAGCCAGGCAAAGCTGGTGGAAAAAGTGACCAGGCATGGGAATGAAATTGTAATTCCTTATGAAAAATATCTCTTATCAAACGGGCTTACACTGGTTGTTCATGAAGATCACTCAGACCCCGTGGTGCACACAGATGTTACTTATCATGTTGGTTCTGCCAGGGAGGAAATCGGGAAAAGCGGGTTTGCTCATTTTTTTGAACACATGATGTTCGAAGGATCCGATCACGTGGCAGACAAGCAACATTTCAAAACAGTTTCTGAATCAGGTGGAACTCTGAACGGGAGTACAAATCTTGACCGTACAAATTATTTTGAAACGGTGCCGAGCAACCAACTGGAAAAAATGCTCTGGCTGGAATCAGACAGGATGGGCTTCCTGGTGAACGCAGTCACCCAGCCTAAGTTTGAAATTCAACGATCAACTGTTAAAAATGAAAGGGGTCAGAATTATGATAACAGACCATATGGCCTTGCAGGTGAAGTAACTTCAAAGGCATTATATCCATATGGCCATCCATATTCCTGGTTAACGATCGGCTATGTTGAGGACCTCAATCGTGTGGATGTGAACGATCTTAAAAATTTCTTTTTACGTTGGTATGGACCTAACAATGCCACTCTGACCATTGGCGGTGATGTCAATACCAAAACTGTAGTTGAGCTGGTTGAAAAATATTTTGGTTCTATTCCCCGCGGCCCCAAGGTGCTGCCTGAAAAGCTGCCGGCTGTTCGGTTGCAAAGTGACCGGTATGTTAGCTATGTTGACAATTACGCAAAGTTGCCAATGCTTAGAATCACATATCCTACGGTGCCTGATTTTTCTACCGATATGGCTCCCCTGTCCTGCCTTGCACAAGTGTTAAGCCAGGGCAGAACCTCGGTAATGTACCAGGAAATCGTAAAGCCGCAAAAAGCATTACAGGCAAGTGCATTCAGCAACCTCAATGAGCTTGCCGGTGAATTCACATTTTCTGTGATGCCATATCCGGGAGGCAAACTTGCTGACATGAAAAAACTTGTGGCAGACGCGCTGCTTGCATTTGAGAAAAGAGGGATCACCAACGATGATCTGGAAAAATTTAAGACTGGTTTTGAAAGCCGTACGATCAACGGACTTTCCAGTGTGGCGGGGAAGGTTTCACAGCTGGCAGCTTACCAGACATTTACCGGGAACCCGAATATGGTAGGCCGCATGCTTAGCATGTACAACAAGGTATCACGTGAAGATGTGATGCGTGTGTATAACAAATACATCAAAAACAAGCCCGCAGTCATTGTGAGCATTTTACCAAAGGGGAAGGAAGACCTGATTACAGCACCAGGCAATTATGTGGTGGATACCACGAATTATAAACGGCCCGATTACGGGTATAACGGTCTGGTGTATACGAAACCAAAAGATCAATTCAACAGGGCATTGGTACCACCATCGGGGCCAAACCCGGTTATCAAAGTCCCGGCTTTCTGGAAAAAAACTTTACCGGGCGGCATCCAGTTGATTGGTGTTGAAAATAATGAAATACCTGTAGTAACGATGAACGTCTCTTTAAAAGGAGGAAGAATAACAGATCCTCTTGCTAAGGGTGGCAGGGCAAACCTTTTTGCCATGATGATGAATGAGGATACAAAAGACATGACGAGCGAAGACATCAACCTGACATTGGAAAAACTTGGCAGCTCCATCAATGTTACCAGCAGTAACGACGTGATTGTGTTTACCGTTCAATCTCTTAAAAAAAATCTTGGTAAAACCCTTGCACTTTTGGAAACAAAGATGTTGAAACCCGAATTCAAGGAAGAAACTTTTAGCCGGTTAAAACGGCAGTTGATCGAAAATATTAAAAATGCAAAAAGCCAGGCAGCATCCGTTGCAGACGTTGTATACGATAAAGTCAATTATGGCAATAGCATTTTTGGTACACCCGCAAGGGGTACCGAGGAAACACTGAAAAATATATCCCTTGCTGATATGCGGGATTATTATGACAACTATATTTCTGCCAATGGCGGACAGGTGGTGGTTGTAGGCGAAATAACTCAGGCAGAGTTACTGCCAAAGCTTTCGTTCCTCAACAGGTTGCCTGTAAAAAATATCAACTTGCCTGGAATTCCTGAAGTTGCAATGCCTGCTAAAACACGCATTTACCTGGTTGACATTCCTAAAGCGGCGCAAACAGAATTTCGTGTTGGCTACGTTACCAATTTAAAATATGATGCAACCGGGGATTTTTATCGTGCATACCTTTCCAACTACAATTTAGGTGGCGACTTCAACGGTCGTATGAATTTAAACCTTCGTGAAGCCAAAGGCTGGACCTATGGAGCAAGGAGCGGTTTTGCAGGCGATAAACTTTCGGGAACTTTTACTTTTAGCAGTGGCATAAAAGCCGGCGCAACAGACAGTGCCTTATCAGAGGTGATGCGTGAATTAAAGGCATACCATGAAGCAGGCATTAAAGAAGAAGAGCTCGCTTTCCTGAAAAAATCAATCGGGCAAAGTGATGCCCGTAATTACGAAACGGGGATACAAAAAGCAAACTTCATAGGGAGAATCCTTAAATATGACCTGCCAGCAGATTTTGTTTCTCAACAAATTAAAATATTGAATTCATTTAGTGTTCCCCAGGCTGATGCGATCATTAAAAAATACATTGATCCCGACAGAATGAACATTGTACTGGTTGGCGACAAAGAAAGAATATTAACAGGACTTCAGAAATCAGGCTATGAAATTGTTCAGCTGGATTCGAATGGCGATCCTGTTACGGTTGAACAGTAGACTTGTAATAAAGTCATTTGTCATTGAATCATTTAATATTGATTATTGAAAATTCCTGCGTGGCGCAGTCAGAGAATCTTGACATTGTAAATTGACGAAATTTTAATCATAACTTCTGTTCACCTTGAACATTGAGTGTTGATTATTGAGTGTTGAGTGTTTAAAAAAAATGTTCAACTATCAATTTTCAATGAAATGACTCAATGACCAATGACTTCATGACCCAATGACTATGTGAATGAATACTATCCCTTCAAAACTCCGTTCCATACTTTTCTTCCCTGAATCCTTCTCACCATGTACATGATGCCGACAAAAAGAAAGAACAAAGGGCCGGTAAAACCAAGCAGTGCAATGAACTTTGTGCCATAAAAGTGTTCCATCGGCCTTTTCAGTCTCTCAGCAATGATATACATGCTGGGTACCATCATCAATGTGAGGAAAAACGCGAATATCAACCCAAAGATGATTGTCCAGCTCAATGGACCCCAGAATACCACGCTGTCTCCACCGAAGAAAATATGCGGATTTAAATGCTGGAAAAAAGAAACGAAATTAATATTGAAGCCAACTGCAAGTGGAAGAAGTCCCAATATTGTCGCGATAGCAGTGAGCATAACAGGTATGATACGGATCCTGCCTGCCTGGATTGCAGCTTCCCGGATCCTTACACCTCTCCCCCGCAATTCGTCAGTAAATTCTATCAGCAAAATACCATTTTTAATAACAATGCCCGCAAGCCCAACAATACCTACCATCAGCATGATCGTTGCGATCGTCATGCCGGTAAATGCATACCCCAATAAAACTCCAATCACAGAAAAGAATATTTCCGTGAGCACGATGAAAGGCCGGCTGAGAGAATTAAACTGCAATACCAGTATCAAAAATATCAGTCCCAATGCCACTGCTAAAGCCCAGCCCAGGAAGGAGAGCGTTTCGGCTTCCTGCTCACCTTGCCCCGTTGGACGGATGGTAACATCCGCCGGAATTTTATTTTTCAACTTAAAATCAGCGATCTTCCCAACAAGTTCTTTATTTACCTGGGCTGTCATTGAAGGATCCAGTACATTTGATTGAAGCTGGATGGTCCTCTTCACATTCTTCCGGGCAATGGCTCCTGAGGTATTTGTATAATCCACACTTGCCACCGCGCTAACCGGTACGGATTTTACTTTAAAAGTATTCATATCCATAAATGTAATGCGCATGTTCATGAGGTCGGCAATGTTATTCCGCAACAGGTCTGTATAACGCAACTGAATTTTGTATTCATCCTCTCCTTCTTTTAATTTACTTACCTCTCTTCCAAAAACCGCGGTGCGTATTTCGGAACCGATTTGCGCGGTGCTCAATCCTTCCATCATGGCTTTCTGCCTGTCTACATTCACCGTGATCTCAGGGCTGTTGAGGTCAACATCCATTTTCAAATTTTCGATCCCATAGACCTGGTTGGTATCAAGGTAATTTTGAAGATCGCTGGCAACCTTTGATATTTCATCGAATTGGTCGCCCACAATTTCAATATTCACAGGAGGGTCGGTTGGTGGACCACCATCTTCCTGTGCCACTTCTATACTCGCACCGGGAATGCCTTTTAGTTCATTTCGTATCGCTTGTAAATAGGGTAATGTATGCTTACCATGACGGTTTGCATACTCTACAAAAGATACCTGTATCCTGCCCAGGTTGGGCTGTACGCTACGGTTATTGCTGCGCGGATTATTTGCACTGTTCGCCACATTGGTGATCACGCTTTCTACAATGCTTCCTGGTGTTCCGGGGTGTTCATTTTCCAATACCTTGTACACTCTAGTCTCCAGCACATGGGTTACACTGTCCGTTATTTTTATGTCGGTGCCAACGGGCATTTTCAGGTACACGTAGATAAAATTCGGATCACCGCTTGGAAAGAAAGTGGATTTATTTCCTCGCAGCATCAACAAACCAACGGAAAGGGGAAACAATAAAAATAGTGTGACCAGCATCCAGGCGGGCCTGTAACCTTTCAACACCCAACGCAATAACTTTTCATAGTTATTCATCAGTTTCGGAAGCAGCCTGTTCTGGAAAGCATGAATAATATCCCTGAAAACGAAACGGTTTAAAAGGGTTAGCAATACCAGGAATAATAAAAAGTTGGCAATACCATGCGAACCTGCAAGATGCAGCAGCAATGAAAATCCAATCGCACCCCAAAACCACCATTTTTTAAATATCCCTTTTTTAGGTTCTTCAAATTCTGCTCCCTCTGGTTTCATGAAGCTGACTGCAAATACGGGGTTGAAAATGAATGCAACGATCAGAGATGCCGCCAGCGTGAGGATCAAAATCGTTGGCAGGTAGATCATGAACTTGCCAATGATACCCTTCCAGAATAAGAGGGGGAAAAATGGCGCAAGCGTAGTAGCAGTCCCTGCAAGCACGGGAATAAAAACCTCCCCTGCCGCTTCTTTGGCACTCCTGATGATTGGTATTTTCCCGTTGTTGTAAATCCTGTGTGTATTTTCAATCACCACGATTGCATCATCAACAATGATCCCCAATCCAAAAAGCAATCCGAACAAAACAATGAAATTTAATGTAACGCTTGTTCCGATGATTGAATCAGCCACCGGTAAAAATAAAAAAGCAACAAATACGCTGAGAGGCACACTTAAGGCAACAAAGAATGCGTTGGTAACACCCATAAAGAACATGAGCACCAGTAAAACGAGTACAAAGCCTATGATGATGGTATTCACAAGGTCATTGAATGAAGTTGCAGTTGCTTTGCTCTGATCGCCAGTAATTACAACCTTGAGGTCTTTGGGCAATTCTTCATCCTGCCTCATTTGTGCTACGATGTCTTTGATTTTGCCTGCGGCGCTGATCAGGTTCTCACCTGCACGCTTTACAATATTTAAAGTGACCACATTTTTCCCATCAAGGCGTGCATAGCTTTCATTATCCTTAATCGTATCCTTGAGCTGCGCAATATCTTTCAGGTAAACTGTTGCGCCCTGGGCGCTACTGCGAACAATGATATCCTGTAAGTTGAGTGCGCTCGTAAACTGGCCTTTTACCTTCAGGGTTCTTTTCATTTC
>JBDUCQ010000145.1:0-6645 GCA_040003385.1 Ginsengibacter sp.
CCTGGTATTTGAATGCAAAACCAAACAATAATATCTGGGTGATAAAAAATACGATTCCACACACGATGATCGTAATCCACATCATGGTATCAATATTTTCTCCTTCCAGGGATGCTGATCCCTGCGGAAATAAAGTTTTGCTGTAATAAAGATCATTACACCACCATGCACCTATCAATCCAAATATCAGGAATGCAATCAGTAAGAAGCCGTTGATCCTGTTTGTTTGTTTTCTTGATTTTTCTTCGCCCTTCAGGATGCTTACATACTCACTTGCCTTTGCAATCTGGAAAATGAGCAGGAAGATCATAACTACAATCGCTATCAGAAAAATGTTGTTCATGCTGTTTTATTATTTCTGCTTTTTTCTATAACTTTTTACAAATCCGAAACTCCTGTTCTTATTTCTTTTTCTATGTATGATGAATGATGCTCTCTTTCAGGAACGGATGATTCATGGGTGTTAACGAAACGCTGGAAAGATATCTTCCTACGCCCCACATGATCAAACCCACAAATCCAAGCGGTATCCCAAACTCAAACCAACTTAAATGCGGCTGGGATTTTACTGTTCCCGGCATCACCATCTGGTAAAAATCTATCCAATGACCAAAAATTAATAACACGCACATGAAGGTCATGATGGTATAATTTCTTTTCGGACTTTTTTTCATTAAAATGAGGATGGGGCAAACAAAATTGATGACCAGGTTGAATATGAATATGCCCTGGTAAGGTCCGTAACGCGCGGCAGTTCCAATCCGGTCCACAAAATATTTTGTTTCTTCCGGTTGATTGCTGTACCAGATTAGCATGTATTGTGAAAACCACAGGTATGTCCAGAAAATGGAAAATGCAAACATGAATTTTCCCAGATCATGCAGGTGCTCATCGGTGGCGTATTCAACTTCACCCCGGTTTTTAAAATAGATGAGGAATATACAGATGAGTGCTATACCTGAAACAAAAGTGCTTGCAAATGTATACCAGCTGTACATGGTGCTGTACCAGTGCGCATCAATGCTCATCAGCCATAACCACGGCATGGTTGATCCTACAGTTAATCCAAAGACAACTATAAAAAAGGAGCCCCAAGCGATATTGGATTTGATCCAGTTTTTACCGGTCTCAAAATCCATTGGCCCTGCCTTGTCACTGTCGGTGCTCATCTTTCTTATTTTCATTCCGATGTAGGACCACAATCCAATCGTTAGAATTGAAGCAATTACATATAACCCGGGATTTAAAAATCCTTTTTTTCCAAATAAACTCTTATCTGTAGCCACCGCGTTTTTATCAAGCCATGGATATATATCAACCCTGTGGCCAAATACAATGCTCAGAAGGATTATCAAAGTGACAATGCCCATGATTGGTACAAGTGATGAGATCGCTTCGGGGATTCTTCTGAAAGCTACCTGCCAGCTCCCCATTGCAACGGTAGAGATACAGATGAAAAACATGGATGTATTTACAAGCAACAACCAGAAGAGGCTATTTTGTAAAAGCACAGCCCAAAACCGGGTGCTGTTTACATTTTCACCATGCGACCCTGCAAGAGGATTTAAAAAGATAATTCCAAATATCAAAACCAATAAACCCACAATCATAAGGCCCATTGTCCATTTTCTATACCCACCTGGAATTACAAAATGATTGTTCATCAAATTATTTTTATTGTTTGACCTTTATTTTTTGTTCGCCATACTATCTTTAGAAGCAGGTGCTGATGCTGATGCTGATCCTTTAGCTGCTGTGCTGTCAGTTGCAGGCGCAGCTGTTGCCAATCCTGCCTGCACTGATTTGATATATTGTATCACCATCCACCGCTGTTTTTTATCAAGCTGCGATGCATAGCTTCCCATATTGTTTTTCCCAAAAGTAACCACGTGAAACATCTGGCCTTCCGGCTCTTTCACATATTGGGGCAATTTCAAATTAGCGATGCCACCTACCTTGCCAGCCATCGGCCCCTGAGCATCCATATTAGCACCATGACAAATGGCGCAGTTGATATTGAACAATCTTTGGGCTTCATTCATCGAGAGTGAATCTAACCGGGGTAATGGATCCATATAACCGGCTGCCATTTTATACCCGTTTGAATCGTTTGGTAATGTATATGCAAACAGATCCCCTCTTTTAATGGTTCCATCCACGGGATAATTTATATAATTGATGCCTTCCTGTTTTAGCATATTGGGTGCGTAGGCTTCATAAGCGCGACTGTATACCATGTCGGGCATATATGTTCGGCCAGGTTCACGCTTATCATGACAGCTGATCAATGAGAGTATAGCAATAAAGACCATCGTCACCTGGAGATGAATTTTTTTAAGCCGTATCATTGTATTACACATATCCATATTTAATTCTTTCTGTCGGTAGATCAATATCCCACCTCTTCCGTTTTGTATAACTTTTGTTCCCGGTCATAGCGTCCAAGCCACCAGCCTGTTTCAGCATGCTGAACATTAATTTCTATGGCCCCGTTATTTTCAAGAAAATTTATCACATCCGCTTCATTTGTTTTTGAGGTACATTCAATCACCATCACAAACAAGTCGTCTGTTGCCCTTTGGTGGAAATGATGTTTCTTTAAAAAAGGGGACATTTGGCAGAGATAGCAAAAAGTAAGCACCATTCCCACGGAAGCCATCAATACTGTGAGCTCGAAAGTGATCGGTATAAAAGCAGGGAGTGGAAAATGAGGCTTGCCCCCGATATTCAAAGGCCAGTCACTTGTGAATATCCATCCCATGCATCCCAATGCTATGGAAGTTCCGGTAATTCCGAATATAAATCCTACCGTATGAAGACTTGTTTCTCTAATCCCCATTGCATGGTCTAATCCATGTACTGGGAATGGGGTATAAACGTCATGTATTTTATAACCTGCTCTCCTTACATTTTTAATGGCAGGAAATAATACCTTTTCATCATCGAAACAGCCAACAACAAATTTTTTTACCATACCCTAAAGCCCCGTGGGGCTATTTAATTAATAAAAAATATTATCCTCAGTGTGCGTGTTCCACTTCTTCAATATAAAATTTTTCCGCATCCATCTTTTCTGTATCGGTCATTTTTCGTTTGTACCCTTCACCGCTGGTTTTCAGGATCGCCTTGATTTCAGCCAATGCTATTACGGGGAAGAACTTCGCGAATAAGAAATAACAGGTAAAAAATAATCCGAAAGTACCCAGGTAAAATCCAACCTCCCAAATGGTAGGGCTGTAATATGTGCTCCAGGAAGATGGAAGATAATCCCTGTAAACAGAGGTGACTATGATCACAAAGCGCTCAAACCACATTCCAACATTGATAAGAACCGACATGAAAAAAGTAAAGGCAATGTTTCTTCTCAGCTTACGGCTCCAGAATAGTTGAGGCGATACCACATTACAGAACATCATTCCATAATATGCCCACCCGTAAGGGCTGAAAAGGTTGGCCCTGTTTTCCTTAAAGGCCCACCATTCATATTGATTTTGTCCATACCAAGCAATGAACAATTCGGTGAGATAGGCACAGCCAACTATTGACCCGGTGAGGACGATCACCTTATTCATCGCTTCAATGTGACCTACGGTAATATAATCTTCAAGGTTTAAGACTTTCCGGGTAATGATCAGGAGTGATTGAACCATCGCAAATCCTGAAAATATAGCTCCAGCAACAAAGTATGGCGGGAAAATAGTGGTATGCCATCCGGGAACTACCGAGGTGGCAAAATCAAAAGATACGATGGTATGAACCGACAATACAAGCGGGGTGCTGATCCCTGCAAGAACCAGTGCAAGACTTTCATGCCTTTGCCAGTGCTTGGTGCTGCCACTCCATCCGAAAGAAGCAATACCATAAAATAATTTTCTGAATTTTGTCCTCGCGCGGTCTCTAACAGTTGCGAGGTCGGGCAACAACCCGGTGTACCAGAATAATAATGATACCGTAAAATAAGTTGATACTGCAAATACATCCCACAATAATGGTGATGCAAAATTTGGCCACAACGAGCCCCTGGTGTTTGGATATGGAAGCGTAAAAAATGCAACCCATACACGTCCCATGTGGAATATCGGAAACTGGCCGGCACAAATAACCGCGAATATTGTCATCGCTTCAGCCGCCCTGTTAACCCCTGTCCGCCATCCCTGCCTGAACAATAATAAAATGGCAGAGATCAGTGTTCCCGCGTGCCCTATCCCAATCCACCACACAAAATTGGTAATGTCCCATCCCCAACCCACTGTTTTATTGAGGTTCCACTGGTGAGTTCCGTAAGTGACTTCCCTATACACAGAATACACCCCAAATGCCAGAAGGCAGAGAGCAATTGTAAATCCGATATACCACAATTTTCCGGGCTTCGCTTCAATCGGCCTACAGATGTCTTCTGTGACCTGGTGATAATTTTTATCGCCATCGATCAACGGTTCCCTTAATTGCGATTCATACTTTAATAATGACATATCTTTTTATTTTGAAACCTACTGTCATGTAACAGGCAGGCTTCGAACTTTATGCAAACATTATTTTAATTCCAGCTCTTTTGTTATGCAGGTTCTTTTTCTGTTTTTTCCTTTTGCAGACTGCCAACCTCACGATCTGTGTTCCTGACCTTGGCCAGGTAATTCACATTGCTTAACACATGCAGTTGTTCAAGCACATAAAATGTTCTTTCCTTTTGCTCCACTTTCCTGATCTTTGAAACCCGGCTGCCGGCATCATTCACATTTCCGAATACGATCGCATTGGTAGGACAAGCCTGCATGCAGGCAGTTTGAATCTCTCCGTCAATTACAGGACGATTTTCTTTTTTGGCGTTCAGTTTTCCTTCCTGCAAACGTTGTACACAAAAAGTGCATTTTTCCATTACCCCGCGTGAACGCACTGTTACATCCGGATTCAATACCATCCGTGACAAGTCATCATTCATCATCATGGTAGCATCCGAGATCACACCACGTTGGTTGTCAGGAAAACTATCAGATCCTGTATAGTCGGCCCAGTTAAACCTGCGCACTTTATAAGGACAGTTATTTGCACAATACCTTGTTCCTATGCAACGGTTGTAGGCCATCTGGTTGAGGCCCTCACTGCTGTGGTTTGTAGCTGATACCGGGCAAACATTTTCGCACGGGGCATTGTCGCAATGCTGGCAAAGCATGGGTTGAAAAACGATATCCGGGTTTTGTACATCTCCGGTAAAATACCTGTCAATTCTAAGCCAATGCATATCATGGTAGCGCGATACTTCGTATTTACCCACTACCGGAACATTGTTTTCAGCATGACATGCAACAACACACGCGCTGCAGCCTGTGCAGGTATTGAGATCTATGCTCATTCCCCATTTTATTCCCGGCTTATCATAATATGGATACAAGGTGGCATCCTTCACAAAATCGTTACCATAGGCCTTTAATTCCTCTTCTTCCTCTTCATTCAGCTCTTTGGGATTACTGATAAACTTTCCAAGCGTCGTTTCTCTGACTACAGGCCTCCCTTCAGTTATGTTGTGAGTTTGTGTTTGTGCTATCCGGAATTCGCGGCCTGTTTTTTCGATGGTGGCCACACCCGAATATTGTGCAGTGCTTCCATTGTATGTCACCATCGGATAAACATTGATACCACTGCCCCTTGCAGCAATGCCAATAAATTCACCAGTTTTGTCAATGTTGCTGCTTTGTCTTCCATAACCAACCGCAACGGCAACAACATTTGGATGAACCCCGGGAATAATAAGTACGGGCAATTCCACGGCCTTGCCATTCGAAGTGATTTTTATTACGGGCTTCTCCGGGTGAACTTCATATTTATCGGTGTCCCTGCTGTTAAAAACGTCTATATCAAACAAGGATTTTCCCATTGCAGGGGATATGATGGCATAATTATCCCATGTAGCCTTGGTAATTGGGTCAGGTAATTCCTGGAGCCATGGATTACTTGCATGGTTACCTGTACCCAATGAAATTTTTTGATAAATGACCAATTCTATGTCACCACCTTTGACCGTTGAGATATTGGTTGTGGCATCCGCAATATTTCCTGAGAAATTTCCGCCACCAGTAGTGATTGGTAAAAGAGGTTTCACCGCAGTGCGAAGAGAATCTCCCGGATTTTTGTGAGTCGTATTTTTTGTGGTGGTATCATTGATAGCAACGAGTATATTTTTTGAGGAACCGTTCCCAACGATACCATCCTGCAGCGCAATGTCGAAATTTTCATCACCTCCAACTTTTTTGCTCCAGTAATTTTTAAAATAGGTAGCATAGTCAACCGGGTTACCCGTAAAGTGCAATAATGAATCCTGCAGTTGCCGGGTTTTAAATAAGGGGTGAATGAGAGGTTGTAAAAAGCTTACGTGTCCTGTCTGTCCTTCTGCGTCTCCCCAGCTTTCCAGCCAATGGTGGGAGGGTAAAATATATTTACAAAGCTCAGTGGTCTCATCCATCTTTTCATTGAAGGAAACTGTGACCGGGCATTTTTTTAAACCTGCCATAAATTTATCAGCTGCAAAAAAACTATAAGCAGGATTTGTGGCACTGATCAGTAGTGCGCCGACGGTTCCTGCATTCAACTCTTCGGTTAAAGCCACCAAATCTGAATCGATCCCCTGGCGGTAATTTGCGGTTGAGGACC
>JBDUCQ010000146.1:0-6642 GCA_040003385.1 Ginsengibacter sp.
TTTGGCGGATCACATCTTGAATTGGGTGAGCACATGCTGGCAAAAGAATATTTTCCTAACAGCAATCTTCTAATGAAAGATGATCTGAAAAGTGCTATGATCAATTATTATGATTTCCTGGTGGCTTATGAAAATTTACTTCGTGATGGCGGAACGTTTAATACGGTTTCTGTAAATTGTACCAATGGAAAAATGAATACAGGTGCGTGGCCTCCTCAAACCGGAAAAATTGCTGTACAAGGCAAGATTGTTGGAAACAAACAAATTTTTCACCTGATCAATTTTGCAAATGCAGCCCATTTTCAATGGCGGGATACAAACGGAGATCAAACAGCCCCTAATACAATTTCGGGCGCAAGCCTTGAAACAACCATAAGCCAGGTAGTAACAAATGTGTGGGTAGCAAGTCCTGATGTTAATTTTGGTGTTCCACAAAAGCTCCCATTTACTCAGAATGGAAACACATTAAATTTTATACTGCCTCAGTTAAAATATTGGGATATGGTTGTGATTGAGCATTAATAAAAAATTAAAAACTACTGTCTCGCTTCCGATAGCCTTAATCTGAAAAGAACATCTGTGTTTGTTCTTAAAGAGAAAGACATGCTTTAGCCCGGTTCCTAATGTTGCAAATTCATTGAGATTAAAAAATATTAAATTATAAGAAGCTGGTTACTCTTTTAGAGCATACTATATGAATGAAATTCTTTGCCTTCAGCGATTACTGGACTCTTATTTGCTATGTAATTCATTTACGAAGACATAATCTATTACTAAGTAAAATTTATAATATGAAAAAGAACAAATCAGTAGCTCCTAAAACAAAGGAAAAAGAAAGCGGAACAGGAAGCAATCCTGAAAATAAATTTAAAAAAACTAAGAGTGGTGAAGCGGGTACTGATTCTATAACAAGCGCACTTGAACAGACCAGGGCAAGATCCGGAAGAGGATTCGATGATACAGGAACAGTGGTTTCTTATGATCAAGAAAGGTGATCAGGTTTTGAGACGAAGTCGAGAGTAGATACTTTAGAGAATTTTGTACCTTATTATTTTGGTGGTCGAGTATGTCTTAATCTAACTCGTTTTATCATCTTAATCTTATTTCATAATTTCTTCCAGAGTATGTGCTATAGATGAAAGCAATTCCACACCAATTTTCCTATTGTCTACATTTTCCTGTTTTTCAAATATAGCTCTATAATTCCGCTCTTCATCAGGCTCAAATATCACTGAGATACCGTGGACATCCACTTCAAATTTATGTGTATAACCTAACCTCCACAGCTTTGCCTTGAACTCCAGGTCGCGACCCTGATATGTAACCGGTATGTCAAATGTGTCACTCATCATAATCATTTATGGGTGTTATTTATTTGATTCCGGTGTTCACCAACTCTTTCAAAAACATTAGGTTTAACAATCTTTCCCTGTTTATTTCTGGTAGCCATCTCAGCAACTATCATTAAATCCCTGGTATTAGTGAATTCATTTGGACGATCATAAAAAGCACTCCGGATGGCTGTCTCCTTACATCTGGCAACGTAGTGAATGATTTTCTCTAACTCTCTATGATATTGTTGGATAGCTTATAATGCTCATTCAAAACCACTTACATTCAAATATAATGAGTATTGATTGCACAGAAAACGATAGTATCTGAACAGTGAAAATAATCAATCTGTATTCTTCTAAACAAATTAGGCAGTAGTTTTAGCTGCTGGAAATTTTAATCTCAGAGTAATGAAGATTAGTTTACCAATGCTCCTTCCTGGAGTTTATTTCTCTTTTTCAAAAATGCAGAAAGCATCACCTTGAAATTGCTAACAGTTGAAGAATTAGACTTGAAATTAAATAAAAAAAGATACCGTTTACAAATTGACAAGATGAAGAAAGATACCTTATATTAAAGTCGGAAGATGTATAGATTTGATGAAGAACGCATAGGAAATTGGTTACATAACAGAAGTTTAGATTCAAAAGGAAAACCCATTTTTTAATTATCAAGATTAAAAGAAATCTATGATACGAATTAAATTTTAGAAAAATTTAAATATCACCTAAAATTTAAGGTAAGCACTGTAATTTTCTGTATAGCAATAATTTATAAAAGTGATCCGGCTGGGACTCGAACCCAGGACCCATACATTAAAAGTGTATTGCTCTACCAACTGAGCTACCGAATCATTCCCTTTTTTTAAAGGAGTGCAAAAATAAGCTAAAAAGCTTTTTAAACAAACTTTTTAATGCTTAGGCCGTAAGTATTGCTGATAAAAAGATTTGTAATTAACCATCAATCAACTGTTACTTTTGCTGCTGATATTTTAAAACCGAAAATGTTCACAGATAAAGTAATTGCCATCACAGGTGGAACGGATGGAATTGGCAAAGCATTGGCTGAAGAGTTTTTGGTAAGAGGTGCAAAAGTTTCAACCTGCGCCCGCAGCCAGGATAAACTATCCCGCTTGCAGGCAGCACATCCCGGTAACATGCTACACACTGTGACAGCGGACGTGAGCAATGAAGAGGATTGCAGAAAATTCATTGATGAAACGATCCTTACTTTCGGACCAATAGATGTGCTGATCAACAATGCAGGAATTTCAATGCGAGCCCTTGTAGCAGACGTGGAAATGAATACCCTGAAAAAAGTAATGGATATTAATTTTTGGGGAACGGTGTATTGTACAAAGTTCGCATTACCGTCGATCATAAGTACAAAAGGTACTATTGCCGCAGTTTCATCCATTGCCGGCTACAGAGGATTGCCGGGCAGGAGCGGCTACAGTGCCAGCAAACATGCAGTACAGGGATGGATGGAAGCGTTGCGTACAGAGATTATGGACAGGGGCGTAAATGTAATGTGGGTTTGTCCTTATTTCACCGCCTCCAATATAAGAAATGCCGCATTGAACAGTGAGGGCCGGCCACAGGGAGAATCACCCCTGGATGAAGACAAACTGATGACGGCTGAAGAATGCGCACAACACATAGTGAAAGCAATAGAAAAAAGAAAACGTACTTTGGTGTTAACATTTAATGGCAAGCGGACTATTTTCATGAATCATTTTTTCCCAGGGTTGGCTGACAAATTCATCAGGAAATTTTTCTTCAAAAACGGGGTGCTGGTCAAATAATCACAAGCCTGTATTTTTCATTAAATTCTCAATTAGTTAATGCCGCTACTTACCCTAACATCCGACATCGGCCAGCGGGATTTTCTGGTAGGTGCAGTGAAAGGCCAGTTGCTCCAGGTAAACCCTGGCTTTACCATCGTTGATATTTCTCATGACTTGTCTCCGTTCAATTATCCACAGGCAGCCTATGTGTGCAGGAATGCGTTCAAAAGCTTTCCTTCCGGGACCTTTCATATTGTTTTGATCAACCTCTTCGACCAGCGGCCTGACCATCTCCTCCTCACTAAGCACAATGAGCAGTACATAGGTTGTGCAGACAATGGACTCATTACCATGATCCTCGAGGAGGTGCCTCACCAGATAGTGGCTTTGCCCCTCAGCAAATCGGCTCAAAAGAATACCCTGTACTGCGCTTCGGTTTTTGCTAATTCGTTCCAGGACCTATGCATTGGGAAAACCATTGAGGAGATCGGTGACCCCACCATTTCCATTGAAGTAAAAAATCCCTTACGACCCTTACTGGGAAATAACTGGATTGAGGGACAGATCATTTTCATTGATAACTTTGAGAATGTGATCATCAACATCACCAAAGAAGAATTTGAGGAACAACGGCGCGGGCGGAGCTTTAAAATTGTTTTTAAGCGCGATGAAGTGATTGATAAGATCAGCGATACTTATGCTGATGTTACGGAAAGTGAAAAGCTTGCACTTTTTAATTCAGCAGGATATCTTGAAATTGCCATCAATAAAGGGAATGCGGCCGGTCTTTTTGGATTGCAGGGATACCTTGAACAACAAAACTCACAAAGTCAGTATCTTCAAAACCGCTTGCTGTACCAAACCATAAAAATTTATTTTGAATAACCATCTAAAACAAAATATTTTCTCATATAAAAATCAAACTCATCATGAAAAGAATACTCTTATCTGCTGCGCTTTTTAGTTTTTTAGGGACGGCCAACAGCCAGGTTAAATTACCCGCACCCTCGCCTACCCAAACCATTAAACAGGATTTTGGCATGTCATCTGTTGAACTGACCTATTCAAGGCCAAGCTTAAAAGGCAGGAAAATAATTGGTGACCTTGAGCCTTACAATGTGGTATGGCGCACCGGGGCAAATGCTGCAACCCATATCCGCTTTAATGACCCGGTTGAAATAATGGGAACCAAAGTGGATACGGGCAATTACGTAATTTATACCATCCCGTCTAAAGACAATAACTGGACATTCATCCTGAACAGGGGTATCAATAACTGGGGAGTTGACGGATACAAACAAACAGAAGATGTACTTCGTGCAAAAATAAAAGCGGAAATCATTTCACAGAAGATTGAAACCCTTACCATGCAGTTTGGCAGCGTTCGCCCCGAAAGTATGGACCTCCTGATCCGCTGGGAAAATACTTCTCTGAAAATCCCGATCACCACAAACATAAAGGAAAGATTACGCGCGCAAATTAACGCTGCAATGCAAACTGATAAACAACCCTACTGGGCAGCTGCACAATTTTATTCTGAATATGACAACGATAAGGCGAAGGCTTTGGAGATGATCACCAAAGCCATCGACCAGAATGCTGCCAGCAAACCTTTTTATATGATTTATTACAAAGCAAAGATTCAAAAAGATATGGGGGATTTTGCCGGGGCCAGGTCTACTGCAGCGCAATCGATAGCTATGGCAAAAGAAGCCAAAAATGACAATTACGTTTTGATGAACGAAAAATTATTGAAAGAGATGAAATGATGGGTGCAGGGTTTCATTCAACGGTCTTGTAGTTTTGCCTGTCTTTTAATAAAACCTGCAGGGCCGTTGCGATGATGATCACAAGCAGCGCTCCGATCACATTCAGCCATAAGAAGGAGATTACGTCCATCTTATAAATCAGTATCACCAGCAATTCGGAAACAATGGCACTGTAAAAAGTGGCATTGCCCCTGATCTTTTTGAACCAGAAAGCCACTAAAAAAATTCCAAGGATCACCCCGTAAAAAAGTGAGCCCAAAATATTCACAGTTTCTATAAGGCTGTTGCCCAGGTTACTGGCAAATTCGGCAACTGCAATACTGAAAATACCCCAGCAAAGGGTATACACCCGGGAGAGGTTGTAATCCATTTCTGGTGTCAGCTCTTTATTGATAAACTTTTTATGGATGTCTACCACCGTGCAGGAAGCGAGGGCATTCAGCGCAGCGGCAATACTTCCCCAGGCCGCAAGAAATATCATCGCGATCAGCAGACCCACTAATCCTTTTGGCAAATAATCAATGACAAACTTTAGAAATATATAGTTGGTGTCATTGATCTCTTCACCCGGGAGTGCTCTTTTCAAAACTTCCTTATACCGGTTGCGCACTGCAAATGCTTCTGCATCATTGCCCGGGAGTATTTGCTGGTATTGTGTTTCCAGGCTGATCAATGAGTCTTTCCTGGTGGTTTCTTTGGCCGCAGCAATTTGCGTATCATTGAAATAGACCGGTGCCTTATTGTAATGATAAAAAGAAAAAACCAGTACACCCACGAGCAGGATCAGGAATTGCATAGGGACTTTTACAAGACCGTTGATGAGCAGACCGAGCCTGCTTTCGCGATTATCCTTTGCAGTTAGGTAACGCCCAACCTGGCTCTGGTCCGTTCCGAAATACGACAGGGCTAAAAAAAATCCTCCGATCAAACCACTCCAAATGTTGTACTTATCCTTCCAGTCGAAGCCGCTTTTACCCACGCCATCTGTGATCACATTCATTTTCCCGTTTCTGCCGCCAATGTTCAATGCCTCTGTAAACCCAACGCCTTCAGGCATCAGGTGAACCACCATATATCCTGCTGTAACCATTCCAATGATAATGATGAGCAGTTGTAATTGCTGCGTGTAGGCCACTGCTTTTGCTCCCCCGCTCACGGTATAAATGATGAGCAGCCCCCCCATTAAAATATTCGTCCAGTAAATATTCCATCCGAGCAGGGAGCTCAGTATCAGAGAAGGTGCATAGATGCTGACCCCGGTCGACAACCCGCGTGAAAGCTGGAATAAAAATGAAGTAAATGTCCTGGTTTTAGAGTCAAAGCGCGTTTCAAGGTATTCATAAGCTGTATACACTTTCAGGTTGCGGAAGATGGGTACAAAAACAATGCATATAATGATCATCGCAAGCGGCAATCCGAAATAATATTGTACAAACCTCATACCGTCGGTATAAGCCTGTCCGGGCGCACTTAAAAAAGTAATCGCGCTCGCCTGGGTGCCCATGATGCTCAAAAGCACGAGATACCATGGCATACTGCGGTTGCTTAAAAAATAACCATCAAGGTTTTTAGAAGTGCGGCTTTTGTATATACCATAAATGATGATCCCGCAAAGTGTGACTACCAGTATTATCCAATCGATGCGGCTCATGGGGTGAATGGTGAATGGTGAATTGTCAATGGTCAATGAGTCATTTTGTCAATGGATCATTGGGTCATTTGGTCATTTGGTCATTTGGTATTTTCTAAAAACTA
>JBDUCQ010000147.1:0-6618 GCA_040003385.1 Ginsengibacter sp.
TCCTCTTCAGAAAGCACCGGGGTAAAAATCACCATCAATTCGTAATTCTGCATTTCCCTTGATTTTTGGTGAATAAATAAATTTTTAACGGGTGGCAAAGGTAGGGTGAAAAAGCGAAAGTACAAAGACACTAAACTGTTATTTCATCCATTTTATAATCAGTTGATCTGCAACCTTTTATTTTTGTAATTACGCAGCAATTATCTTTGCCCGTCAACTGATTTCATGGACAAAAAGGAAAGGATCATACTGCTCTTACTAGCCGCGCTTAATTTCACCCACATTCTTGATTTCATGATCATGATGCCTCTGGGTAACTACCTGATGCCATACTTTAAGATCTCAGGGCAGAAATTTAGTTTGATCGTAGCCGCATATTCTTACAGCGCATTTATTTCAGGGATCGTTGCCAGTTTTTTTGTAGATAATTACGACAGGAAAAAAGTATTGCTTTTTGGTTATTGCGGATTTTTGGTAGGAACTATATTATGTGGCTTTTCCCCTACCGCCAATACCCTGCTTATTTCCAGGGTGATAGCCGGCTTGTTCGGAGGCCTCATTAGTGCGCAGGTAATGAGCATTGTGGCAGACACCTTTGTGTACGAACGCAGGGGGCAGGCCATGGGATACTTGATGTCAGCGTTCTCTGTGGCTTCGGTGATAGGGATACCTTCCGGGTTATTCTTGGCAAATAAAATCAGCTGGCATGCACCATTTTTGCTGGTTGGCGGACTCGGTATTTTTTTGATCCCCCTGCTTGTGAAATTCATTCCACCAATGACACAGCACCTTACCCAAAAAAAGGAAGGACAATATTTTTTAAGGACTGTTAAAAACATTTTTGCCAGTCAACGGCAGGTGCTTGCCCTCACACTGGCAGCATTACTGATGCTCGGTCATTTTTTGCTGGTACCATTTATCAATCCATATATGGAATTCAATGTTGGATTTACTAAAAATCAAACCCAGTACGTGTATATAGTAGGTGGCCTCATTACCTTATTTTCTGCGCCGGTATTCGGGAAACTTGCTGATAAATTCGGCAAGTTCACAATTTTTATGGTCTGCGGGTTATTTTCACTTGTGCCTATCTACCTAATCACCAATATGACGGTAACCCCCTTATATGTCGCACTTGCCGTTACAGGTTTCTGGTTCATGGTTGCCAATGGAAGAGGGGTGGCTTCATCCGCAATGATCAGCAATGTAGTTCCATCCGGTATCAGGGGCAGCTTTATGAGCTTCAGTTCCTCTATGCAGCAGCTGTTCACCGGATTTGCTTCCACGATCGCCGGGTTGATAATTATAACGGATAAGGATACACGAAAAATTACACATTATGATTGGGTGGGATATCTCAGCCTGCTGGTAATTTTCATCTGCATCCTCCTTGGTTACCTGGTCAGGGAAAAGAAAACACTCATTGCCTCTCCACCCGAAATACAGGATACCGGAGATGAACCGGTTCATAATAGGGAGAGTTCTTATAAATGAATTCCAGTTGTGCCGAAGGATTTTTCTCAAAACTGCTGTCACCCTTTTTTCGTTCTGAAAGTTTCTTCCTGAGCTCCGGGTCTTTCCGCAATACTTCGGCGGCCACTTCCTCCCATCTGTAATCGCTGTAACCTTCTTTTTGCTGCAGTACGGCATCGAAAAAATTCCATGCAAAAAAACTGTCATCCCCGGTGGGCTCGAGCATTTCTATGCAATAGCGGTTTGAAGCCTGGTTCAGGTGAATGATAAAGTCGCCTTTTAAAAATTTGATTTTTTGCAATGTCCAGTTGCCCTTCACGTCATAATTTTTATGATGTTTTTCATAGGCACGGGGCAGGCTTTTGAGTTCATCGATGTGGAAGGCAGAAACTTCGATGGTGGTGTCACGCATCAGCTCGCTTACACGTACCCCATTCAGTTTTAAAAGGTCAACAACATCATGCCATCCCTGTGGAATGATATAAGCGTCAGGTTTATGAACGATATTTTCCGGTGTGAATACATTAAAGAATTTAACCTGTTTGGAAAAGGGTTTCGAATGATCATAAAACATCATTTGTTTTCCGGTTGCTTCACTTGTTTTAAATGCCTGTTCATAACCTGCAAATGTGATCATTGAATACAAGGAAGAGTCCGGCTTCCATGCAAGGGGAAATTTATCTCCGGTCTGTACAGCCACCCTTGCCGCCTTTTTTTTTGCCACCAGGTCATTAGCGTTTATCCCTGCCTGTTGGATAATGACCTGTAACAAAGCAAACGTAGATTTTACACGCTGTTCAAATGACTTTAGCATATGAGTTTCGGGCATAAAGCCAATGGTTTGGAACATCGAAGCATAGCCACTTGAATACCGTGGAGGATCATAAAACTGGAGCATGCCACTATCAGGTTTTGCGGTTTCAAAATTCACATAGGGAACCATATCCCATCCTTTCTCACTCATCTTATGATACAGTTCCGGCTCGAATGTATTTTTCAGCCAGCTTCCCAGGTCATCGCCCAGCTTGTTATATTGGGTAGTGAGCAGGCTCATGGTATGCTGATAATCTGCACCGTCGCTCACATGGGTGTCAACCATAATATCCGGGTCAAGCCAATGAAACAGTGCCGTAAATGAGTGAGCCTCTTTAGTGTCACACTTGGTAAAATCCCTGTTCAGGTCAAGATTCTGCGAGTTGCCCCTGAAGCCATATTCAGCCGGGCCGTTTTGGTTTGCACGGGAAGTGCGGTTCCTGTTCAGTGATCCCCCAATATTGTATATAGGAATTACAGCAAGCACAACATGATCAGGAATTTTTATTTTTTGGGTAACGATATCTCTTACCAGCAATAAGCTTGCATCTATGCCATCGGGTTCGCCGGGATGTATGCCATTGTTGACCAGGATGACAACTTTTTTCTCTTTGTGCCAGGTCATGGGGTCGAATTTTCCATCATTGCTGATCATCACAAGGTGAAGGGCGTAGCCTGCATCAGTGCTGCCCATTTTCTTTATCCGAATTTTAGTAGAAGCCTTTGCCAGCTCCTTATAAAATTGGATTGCCTGGAAATAAGTAGCACTCTCTTTTCCATTGCTCTTTTCAAATGGTGTGAGCTGCGCCGCAGATGGGAAAACAAAGAATAGAATGATCAAAAAACAGCCGAAACTTTTCATGGAAAAACATTTGCCACAAGCTACAAAGTTTGAAGCAGTCCACAGTCGACTGACCACAGTCCACGGCGCACTTTGAATGTTGAGTATCCCTTATAAATATTTGTATTAAGTCCAGTCAAAGCTCGGCTGTGGACTGTGGTTAGTTGACCGTGGACTCAGAATCTTGAATATCCTTTTTGTAAGTATTTGTATACAAGTCAAATTTGAAAACCCCGGCTGTGGACTGTGGTCAGTGGACCGTGGACCCCTAGATATTGAGGTTCCCTTTATTCAAACAAATTGTACAAGTCAAATTTAAAAAGCCCGGCTGTGGACTGTGGTCAGTGGACCGTGGACTGAGTTCATTTGCTCGTCAGCTGGCTCTTTAAATTTGCCGCTTTATTTTTGTGAATGATGCCGCGTTTTGCCAGCTTATCGATCATCGAAGCAATACCCGGAAGTTTTTCAGAAGCACCTGCCTTTTCTTCGATCACCTTCAGATCGCGAATTGCATTACGGGTGGTTTTGCCGTAATAACGATTGCGTTCATTGCGCTTGGCACTCTGACGAACATCTTTTTTGGTAGCTGAATGATTTGCCATTAAAATTTTAATTTTTGGGATGCAAAGATACACTTTATAGAGATTAAAACTTCAATTCCAGGCAAAAATTCCTCCGGGAATAACAGTTTACACTATGAGTATTGTTCCGAAAGAACGATATTTGCCCCATTATATGAAGGATTTCTCCTATATCACCAGTGCCCACCCCGGATACATCGAAAATCTATACGAGGATTATGTAAAAGACCCGGAAAGTGTGGATGCTGATATGCGAAAATTTTTTGAAGGGTTCGACTTTGCGATGTCGAATGGCAATGGGATAAAAACACCGGCGATACAGGTATCCACGGCGCCTGCGCAGCTGGAAAAAGAATTTTCAGTATACAGGCTCATTGATGCCTATCGTAAAAAAGGTCACCTCCTCGCGAAAACCAACCCGATCAGGGAAAGAAAAGACAGGAATGCCAATCTTGACCTGAAATATTTTGGCCTGGCTGATTCAGACCTGGAATCTGAATTCGTTTCTGGACAATTCATCGGTCTTGGAAAATCATCTCTCAAAAATATCCTGGAACAACTGAAAAAGTGTTATACAAGCTCACTGGGGGTAGAATATGGTACTTTAAATGATAATGAACGGATAGAATGGATCATTAAAGCAGTTGAGCAAACCATGCTTGAACCCGTACCCCTGGATCAGAAAAAGAGGATACTTCAAAAGTTAAATGAGGGGGTGATGTTCGAAAAGTTTTTGCAAACAAAATACATTGGTCAAAAAAGATTTTCACTGGAGGGTGGTGAAACCACGATAGCGGCCCTGGATGCGATCATTAATACAGCAGCGGAAAATGATGTGCAGGAAGTGGTCCTGGGGATGGCCCACAGGGGAAGGCTGAACATTCTTGCCAACCTTCTCGGCAAAACTTACGAACAGATCTTTTCGGAGTTTGAGGCTTCTACAACCCCCGATACCACAATGGGCAGCGGGGATGTAAAATATCACCTGGGATACAGCAGTGAAATTGAATCCGCTAATGGAAAAAAAATTCACCTCAAGCTTTGCCCCAACCCTTCTCATCTCGAGGCGGTAGACCCGGTAGTGATAGGATTTGCAAGAAGCAAAGCAGATGTGATCTATGAAAGCAATTATGACAAGATCCTTCCCATTCTGATCCATGGTGATTCATCCATGGCAGGCCAGGGCATCGTTTACGAAGTGGTACAGATGAGCGGCCTGAAGGGTTACAGCACAGGTGGTACTTTGCATTTTGTGATCAACAATCAGATCGGTTTTACCACTGATTTTGATGATGCCCGTACTTCTGATTATTGCACGTCCATCGCTGCAACTATTAAGGCACCTGTATTTCATGTAAATGGCGACGATGCTGAAGCGGTGGTAAAGGCTGCACAGATCGCCATGCTTTACAGGCAGGAGTTCAACAGCGACATTTTTGTGGACATGGTTTGTTACAGGCGCCATGGCCATAATGAAGGGGATGATCCCAAATTTACACAACCTGGTTTATATGCGCTGATCGACAAACAGCCGAATGCCCGCGAAGTCTATACCAGGTGGCTGATGATGCATGGGGATGAGGGCGCTTCCCAGCTGGCTAAGGAAATGGAGAAGAAATTCTGGAGTGACTTACAGGAACGGCTAGACGAAATTAAGCAAAACCCTCTGCCCTATAATTATCAAAAACCGGAATTGTGGTGGCAAAGCCTTCGCAAAGCCACCGTATCAGATTTTGAAATGTCTCCGGTGACAGCGGTTGGTAAAGACAAAATACAGACCTTGTTCAATCGTATTATGACATGGCCTGATGGTTTTCAGCCGCTCAAGAAAGTGGAGAAAATATTGCAGGACAAAATAAAGTTATATAACGAAGAGCAAAAGTTTGATTGGGCCACGGGAGAGCTATTGGGCTATGCCAGTATTGTGGCAGAGGGCAAAGATGTGAGAATGAGCGGCCAGGATGTGCGCAGGGGTACATTCAGCCACCGGCATGCCATTTTGCGTGATGAGGCGAACGATAGTTTTTACAACCGCCTCAGTGATCTCGGTGAAGGTCAGGGTAAATTCAGGATTTATAATTCGTTGCTGAGCGAGTATGCAGTATTGGGCTTTGAATACGGCTATGCCATGGCCAACCCCAATTCACTGGTATTGTGGGAAGCACAGTTTGGAGATTTTGCCAACGTGGCCCAGTCAATGATCGACCAGTTTATCGTGTCTTCCGAGCAAAAATGGCAACGGATGAATGGGATCGTTTTGTTGCTGCCGCATGGGTATGAAGGGCAAGGCCCCGAACACAGCAGTGCCAGGATGGAAAGATTTTTACAGATGTGCGCTGAACTGAATATGGTGATCACGAACATTACCACCTCAGCGAATCTTTTTCATTGTTTAAGAAGGCAGCTGGCATGGCCATTCAGGAAACCACTGATCAATTTTTCTCCAAAAGCCAATCTGCGGCATCCCGGCAGCTTCAGTGCCATAGATGAGTTCAGTACGGGTGGCTTTAAAGAACTGATAGACGATAATTTTATTTCAGACCCTGCCGGGGTTACGAAAGTATTGTTCTGCAGCGGCAAAATATATTTCGACCTTTCTGAAAAGCAACACAGGGAAAACAGGCAGGATGTTGCCATAGTTCGCTTGGAACAGGTATATCCTTTGCCGTTGAAACAGCTGCAGTCATTGATGGCAAAATATATGAAGGCGGTTTGGTTCTGGGTGCAGGAAGAACCGATCAACATGGGAGCTGCTTCTTTTTTACAAATGAATTTAAAGATCATGAACTTTGGAACCATCGGCAGGCAGCCAAGTGCGTCTACGGCTACGGGTTATGCAAAGGTGCATGCGAAGGAGCAGGCGGAACTGGTTGAAACGGCATTTGGTATTTAGATCAGTCCACTGTCCAC
>JBDUCQ010000148.1:0-6591 GCA_040003385.1 Ginsengibacter sp.
AACTGGCCCGTTTTAACTGCTTTTATAAAATCTTCTTCACTCCATGTGCCGATACCTGTCTTTGTATCCATTGTAATATTCAGCGTGAGTATTTCCTTGCCTTCATCCGTATACATTTTGTTACCCCCTGCAAAAAAGCCTTTTGACCTTTCCGGATTTCCATAGTCGTTTTTTGCAAAGTCTTTTGAATGACATGCGAAGCACTCAAGTTCATAACAGGAAATATATTTGCCCCATGTGACCTGGTTCGCGGTGTCAGGTGCCGGAATTACCTGTTTTGGATACGGGAATGGTTTGAATGCACGAATCGTAACCAAAAATTTAGCAAGGAAGGAAGGTTCAGATCCAGGTTGCCTTGTATTATCGGGCTGTACCCACACATTATCTGATCGTAAAAACGCGATAATGCTTTGAAGGTCTTCATCAGAAAGGTTTACCAGCTTTGGCATATAAGGGGGGATATATCTCCCGTCCTTTCTTATCCCTGTTCTAATCAGGTACAATAGTTCACCATCGGTCCATCCACCGATGCCTGCAAGTGTATCCTGCGTAATATTGGCAGAATAAATTTTACCGAATTGTGGTGCTTCCTTTAATTCCTTTCCAGTGAATTTTTGAGTGATATCACTGTAGTGACAACTTCTGCAAAGCATTGATGCCAGCTTAGTTCCCCTTGCTATCCGTTCAGGAGACGTCGTAACTTTCACAGGAATTTTTTGGGTCGTATAGGTTGGCATACTCCTCATCGCGATGTAAGTTGCTAATATCCCAGTTAACCCAATTACACCGAGAATAATAAAAAATAAAATCGTGAAAACTCTTTTCATATATAATAAGTTCACCCCAAAATAAAAAAATTATCCGAAGCTTTCCATGTATGATGTAAAAAATTTATATCATGTGAGATTTACGAAATAATGTACAGGGATCTGCCTCAAAATGCTGGTTAGCAGATTTGGCTTATATTCATACACTCAATTCTTTCTTCCGGTTGAACAAATACCTAAAATACTTTTTAAAAGGCTGTGCGATTATTCTCTCGGTGTTAGTGCTCGTGTATATTGTAATATTCACATACGTCTCGATCAATAAAAAAAAGATCATCAGCCAGGTCACTGAATTGGTAGGAAAAAAGTTGAATGGCACTGTAAAAATCGGGAGTGTTGACTTAAGTTTTTTTAGTCATTTTCCACAAACTTCTGTTTTAATTCACAATGTATCGATCACGGATACACTGTACAATGTTCACCACCATATTTTTTTCCAGGCTGAGCAGTTGTCAGCAAGATTGAGCTTTACGAAGTTGATTTCGAGGAAAGCGGCCATCAATGGGATCAGGATCGACAAGGGAAGTTTTTATGTATATACTGACACATCCGGATATACCAATGCTTATTTGCTCAATCCAAAACAAGATTCCACTGCGGCAGGTAAGCCTGCCGGTAAAAATGAATTGAGGTCGATAATATTAAACCAGGTGCGGATCATAATTGATGACCAGCAAAAAAATAAACTGCACGATGTGGTTGTCAATAACCTTGAAATGAAGCTTGATGACAGGGATGCCACTTCTTTCTTTTTTGATACCAAAGCAAATATTTTTGTACACAGCCTTGCATTCAATCTTGAGCGTGGCAGCTTCATAAAAGAAAAAAAGTTTGATGGAGAATTTGAGCTACGTTATGACAAAAAAATTAAGCAGCTGCAATTCGATAGCATCGATATAAACCTGGCCGGTCATCCATTCAATATTACGGGCCGTTTTGACCTGGCGGGTAAAGCCCCTCAATTCCTGATGAGGCTGCATACTAAACAAATCATGTATGATTTTGGGAAATCATTGCTGACTCCAAAAATTGACAGCGCCCTCTCAATTGTGAATATAGACAAGCCAACTGATGTTGATGTAGATCTTTCGGGCCCTCTGAAAGGTGGCGACCCCTTGATACTTGTCAGGTGGCGAACTAAAGATGCCCACCTGGTTACCCCGTTCCTGGATTTTGACAATGCAACATTCAGCGGTTACTACAGTGATGAAGTAGTGGCAGGGCTTCCCCGTAAAGATCCAAATTCAATAATCGTCGTCAACAAGTTTACTGCAAACTGGATGGGACTTCCACTCACTTCAGACAGTTTCGTGGTGATGAATTTATACCAGCCCTTACTGACGTGTAACCTCAGGTCTGATTTTCCGCTCACTACTTTGAACGATATCATCGGCAGCAATTCCATTCAATTAGAGGCAGGAAATGGTTCAGTAAATATTAGCTACAAAGGACCTATTGAAAAAAATAACAATACAAACTCTTTTGTGAACGGGGTTATTTCTTTTAAAAACGGACTCGTTTTATACGCACCCCGGGATATTGAATTAAAAAATGTGAATGGACGGCTTGTATTCAAAAGCTCAGATGTATTTATAGAAAACCTTCAATGCCTTGTCTTAAATAATAAGGTGATCATGGATGGCCAGGCACGAAACCTCCTGACCCTGATCAATACAGAACCGAATAAAGTGAACATCGACTGGAATGTGTTTTCTCCATCATTAAATTTGGGATCCTTTACTTTTTTATTAAAGTCGAGGAAAAAAATTACAGCCAATAATGCTTCAAAAAGGAAGCTCGCAAAACTTGCTTCAAAGATCGACCAGGTTTTAGATGAAGGAAGGCTGCATGTTACATTAAAAGCCAGCCAGCTTTTATACAAGAAATTCCACGCTGCCAATGCCAGTGCCGATATTACATTGCTGCCCGACAGTTATCTGATCAACAACGTCAGCATGGATCACGCGGGAGGTCATATGGGGTTGAATGGTTCATTGGTTACACAACGCTCCAACTACCACGAAGCCAAAATCAATGTGAACATGGAAAATGTGGATGTAAGTGAAGTATTTGGTGCCTTTAATAATTTTGGACAGGATGGAATTACCTCTCAAAATTTAGATGGCAAGCTCACAGCAAAAATAAATGCTTCACTCGGAGTTGATGATGAAGGGAAAGTACTTCCTTCCAGCATCCAGAGCATTGTTGATTTTTCATTGAAAGATGGGACACTCAAAGATTTTGAGCCGGTAAAAAAGCTGCAGAATTTTATATTCAAAAACCGGGATTTTCAAAATATCCGATTTGCAGAATTAAAAGACCGGCTCGAGATCAGTAACCAGGAAGTAAAGATCAACCGGATGGAGATAGAATCTTCGGTAATGACGATGTTCGTAGAGGGGATTTATAGCAATAAAGGAACTACGGATATGAGTATACAGGTACCTCTCAGCAATCTTAAAAAACGGGGAGCTGATTACAATCCACTGAATATAGGGACCGATAAATCCGGGGGGATTCATATCAGGGGCAGGCCAGGTCCTGACGGCAAGATCAAATTCAAGCTGGACCTGTTCAATAAATTCAAAAAGGAAAAAGATAAGGAACAGAATTGACAAGGATCGCAAGGGCAAAAAAAAGAAAGTCTTTTTGTTTGACTTTCTTTAGTGGTTTTCGTGAAATGAAGGACTCATTAATGAATTGATACCCCTTTGGAAGTTTCATACTTCATATACAAAACCGCAATCGTCCGAAGACTCAATCCGGCAATTACCCATCCGTACGATCGTAGTATTCCGAGCTGAATTTATCTTAAAAATGAACGTATTTACTGGTTAAAAGCAGTTGCATTCTGTTTTAATTCAGGTTGAACTGTCATTTTTGAAGATTGAACCTGGTCGGGTTTTGTATCATACGACATTTGGAGATACGATAAAACCGGGATGGCAAGAGCGATGACGATTACCTGGAAAGCTAAAAAAGCGCCTTTTACTGAGTTCAATGCTGAATTTTTTGCTTGTTTAATTGTTGTTGTTTTCATTTTTTATGTTTTTTAATTATGATGTTGATATAGCAAAGATAATGGCTTTGCTATGTATTATGCAATACATAGTAGCATGAATGGCACAATACCAACTATGAGCGGTACATATTAAAACGTGAACGGAAAATATTGTCGCCAGCAAGTTTTTCCAAGACGGGAAACAAGAAGATTCGATTAAAAACGAGTACCACCTAGAGAAAAACGTAGGATGGGTATTACGTTTACTTGGTCCGTTCAGTATTGCTATCTTATGAAAACCATCAATTTATTAAGCCTCGTAATATTTACACTTGCTTCAGGCAGTCAACTCCATGCCCAAACTGACACAAGTCAAAAGGTTTCCTATATAAAAATTGGTACGAGTTATCTGTCCAACGCGGTTTATTCGGGACGTAAAGATTCGTCTATAGTTTCTTACTTCAGGCCTGCAATTGGATATTTTCATAAATCCGGCCTATCCATAAATGTGGAAGCCTCTTTGCTTGTCAATGCCCCCGGCGCAGGGCGGTTAGATGAAGTTGCAATTGAAGCAGGATATAATTATAGTATCAGGAAACTGGACGCAGGATGCTAGTTGTCTAAATATTTTTATAGCGATGGGAGCTACGCTGTTGCTTCTGAATTACAAGGGAATACCGGTACATATTTATCTTATGACCTGGGGATTTTAAAGTTAGGAGGAGGCGCTGATATCCTTTTTTCTCCTGGCACTGATATTACCGTAAATGGTAATTTATCTCACTCCTTTGAAATAAGTTTTCAAAAAAATACTTGTACGATCTCACCCACTGTCCAGGTGAATGCCGGCACCCAAACTTTTTACAGGGCGTATTATAAAAACAGAAAATTTAGCTTTACATCTGGTGGTACAAGCGGAAATGGCGGCGTTAACAAAAGTAAGGGTCACCACGTAGGATCAACTAATAGTGCAACCAATAAAATCACCTTTCCAACACAAAACCGCTTTGGTGTTTTAGATTATGAAATATCAATGCCGATTCAATATGAATCCAAACGATGGGGGGTATATGCAACTCCCACTGCATCGTTTCCGGTGAATCTTGCAACCTATGCAATAGATGGTGTCTTGCAAAAAGAAAATATTTCAAAAACATTTTTTGCAGAGGTAGGTGCTTATTTTAAATTTTAATATGTACAAATAAAGCGTTGAGAGACGCTCAAAAGATGGGGGATATTTAGCACCAGCAATCTTCTCACAATATGAGGACTATTGTTCCCCCAATGATCATTAAAGCACCAATGGCCATTTTTACTGTAAGAGTTTCTCCCAAAAATAAGATGGATAAGACAATTGCGATAGCGACACTAAGCTTGTCAACAGGTGCTACCTGTGAAACCTTGCCGATTTTTAAAGCCTTAAAATAAAATATCCACGACAAACCTGTAGCAATACCTGAGAGAACGAGAAATGAAATGTTTTGCTTTGTAAGCGATTGAACGGAATGAATGCCCCCGCGGAAATAAGCAATGCCCCAGGCTAAAATAAGTATGACCAGCGTACGTATGGCGGTTGCCAGGTCTGTATCTACATTTTTAATTCCAATTTTTGAAAAGATCGCCGTCAACGCTGCGAAGAGTGCTGACATCAATGCATAAATCCACCACATGATCAATAATTTAAATAGTGAATAATCAGCTGCTGCATGCAACCAGTTAAAATCTTTAAATCAAGCTTTCAGGTGAATCTAAATAAAATAAAAATAACGAACTCCTAAGATGGAAAATTTTATTTCAACCACCGTAGTCCAGGGAGAATAAATGTGGAAAAGAGTATTTTTATACCGTAATCTATATTCATGAGCAATAAAGTTTCAGAAGAGTTTATCCTGCAATCCATTCATCATTTGGAAGCAAATAATCCAAGAATTAAAGCTTGTTTGAGCGAGTTAACCGACGCTGAAATCTGGCAGTCTTCAAAACTAAACAGCAACTCCATTGGAAACCTTGTTTTGCATCTTTGCGGAAACATTACCCAATACGTTATTTCATGCCTTGGCCAGGAACCTGATACGCGCGAGCGGGACCTGGAATTTTCAACGAAGGGTAGTTACAGCGGGTCAGAATTGTATAATAAACTTTCTGCAATAGTTTCGGAGGCAGTAAATGTGATCCGTCAGCTGAGTGAGAATAATCTGACTCATATTTATTCAGTCCAGGGATTTAATTTATCAGGGATAGGGATCATCATTCACGTAACGGAACATTATTCATATCATACAGGGCAAATTGTATTTCGTACGAAAGAGATCAAAAACAAGGACATGGGTTTTTATGCCCATATTGATCTGAACCAAAAAAATCTATGATAAGCCATACCAGGTTACCCGGTTATTTTCCTTTTGTAATAAAAAAAAACTGCAGCTGTTTTTTAACAACTGCAGCTTTAATATTTTTCTGACGGGTAAGCCAGATTTCTTTGGATCTCGTTGGTCGCCCAAGGATTGGATGGTTTCTTAGGTTTGGATGGTTTCTTTCTAGGTTTTGGATAAAAAAAATTAGAAGTTGACTGATATCGGATTATGTTGGCTTTTCCTGGATTGGGAATTAATCTTTCAAGGGATTTGGATATTATGATTAATGTATAAATAACATCAATCAACTTCTGGAACAAAGATATAGCGCCCGCATACCCTGTGCAAGAGCATAATTGCTCTATTTTAAAAGTGATGTAATTACTGCTAAGTTTGGTAAATATTCTAG
>JBDUCQ010000035.1:0-21867 GCA_040003385.1 Ginsengibacter sp.
ATTAACAATGCAAATAAATAACCACCTAAACCTGCTAAACACAGTTCACAAATGAACCCTCAAATCGAAGATGAACCAGATGATCACGAGGAGCTGTTTGAGAAACTTACCATCATTGCAGATAAAGGGCAGGAACCATTTCGTGTAGATAAGTTTTTAATGAACCGGATTGAAGGCGCCACACGAAATAAGATACAACAGTCTATTGAAGCAGGAAGGGTTTTGATCAATGATAAACCCGTAAAACCGAATTACAAGGTAAGGGCCCATGATAAGATCGTGTTGTATGAAACCTATCTGCATGAAACAACCGAGATCATCCCGGAATACATTCCATTGAACATTGTTTATGAAGATGATGATGTGCTGTTGATCAATAAACCGGCAGGTATGGTTGTGCATCCAGGAAGTGGCAACCGTGGTGGCACACTTGTGAACGGTGTGGCGTATTATTTAAAACAGCAGAATCCGGGGTTAGATGAAACCAAACTCACAAGGTTTGGCCTGGTGCACAGGATTGATAAAAATACAACCGGCTTACTTGTGATGGCGAAAACACCGTTAGCGATGACGCATCTTGCGCGGCAATTTTTTGATCACACTGTTTACCGCCGTTATGTAGCCCTGGTTTGGGGAGATTTTAAAGAAGAAAGCGGAACAATAAAAGCACACGTAGGCCGCCACCAGCGCTTCAGAAAAATATTCACCGCATACCCCGATGAAGAGTATGGGAAAGATGCAATAACCCACTATAAAGTACTTGAAAGTTTCAATTATGTTTCACTGGTTGAATGCAGGTTGGAAACCGGCCGCACTCACCAGATAAGGGTGCATATGCAGCACGTGGGTCACCCCGTTTTTAATGACGAATCTTATGGCGGTGACAGGATCGTAAAGGGAACAGTGTTCACCAGGTATAAGCAATTTGTAGAAAATTGTTTTGCCCTATGCCCACGCCATGCACTTCATGCACAACAATTGGGATTTGTACACCCAGTAACCGGCATAGCTATGCACTTTGAGTGCGACATGCCGGATGATATGAAACAAGTGATTGAAAAATGGAGAAATTACAGCAGTCAAAGTACCGGTAACCAGTAACCTTGATATTATTACCTGATGAAATCAAAAAGGGTTGCCGTAAATACGCCCCTTTCTCTTTTTTTAAAGATGGCTTTCCAGTCGCCATTATAACGCAAAAGGGCTGGTACCAGTAAGTTCCCAACCCGGGTCATTTCTACCTGCATCTGGACCTTAAAATCATAAACGCTTGCATCATAGCTTAATGAATAATCACGCGCAACGATCTCGAACGTTTTGTCATTGAACCAGGTGGTCATCTCGTCAATCACCACTTCGCTTTTCCTGTCATCCTTAACTTTTATTTTAAAAATATAGCAACTGGTTTTATTGTGCTCCTCCATATCAATGCTCATCTCATAGTTGTCGGCCATGTGTTCGCTGAATATTTCCGTTTTATCTCCCATCAAAGGAATACCGTTTATTTTTTTTCCTGGATTAAAAAAAAGCATCTTTAATTGCTCTTTGTGCTTCGCCATCCCACTCAGGCCCTGGGTGGAAAACTCTCTTCCCTTTACAATATTTGTTTCACCACAAACTTTTCCCTTCGTAAAAAAAAGTCCTGCATACAGCTCTCCCGTATAGTAATTAAAATTTTTGTCCTTGTCGTAAATATCTCCCGTAGTGGATTCCTCCAAAACCTTCATGGTCCGGCAATTCTCATCCCGCGACTGCCTGATCCTGCTTTTCAGGGAGGCTATCACCTCCCCGCTTTTGTTCAACATCCTGATATCATTGAGCGCAGTATAATTCAGGATGTGAAGATTTCGGAAGGCCTTATAAAAAGTGGTATCATTCTTAACCCTTTCAATAAATGATGGAACGTTCAGTTTACTGTTGATCACCACTTCTGCAAGTGTGATCAGTTTGCCATCAACCCGTATAGTAGTATCCGTTTTACTCTGGCCCCATGCAAAAAATGGTAAACATAGGATGATGAAAGCGATTTTTCCAGGCATGTATGATGGAAATTTAGGTCTCAAACGATTAAGCTTATTTGGTAAAGAGCATGCGATAATCAACATCAACTTTACCGCGGCTGATGTCTTCCAGCTTTCTTTTCAACAGTTTCCTTTTCAGCGGTTTTAAGTAATCGATAAAAAGTTTGCCATCCGTATGATCATATTCATGGAGTATGACACGGGCAGTAATTCCTGTAAATGTTTTTGTGTGTGGTATAAAATTTTCATCCACATAATCCAGCGTCACTTTTTCCTGCCTGAAAATGTCTTCCCGGATTTTAGGAATGCTGAGACAACCTTCGTTGTATGCCCATTCTTCCCCACTTGCGGTAACCAGCTGAGCATTGATGAAAACACCTTTATATCCGCGGTCGCCCGGGTAATCGAGCTTTTCTTCTTCATTGAGGTTGTTGAGGATCTGTACGCTGTCAATCACAAAAAGGCGGATATCCCTGTTCACCTGGGGGGCGGCCAGCCCAACGCCCTTGCTGTTGTACATTGTTTCCCAAAGATCATTGATAAGTTCATTCATTCCCGGAAAATCAGGAGTGATTTCTTTACAAACTTTTCTTAGAACGGGCGAACCATAAGCAACAATCGGAAGAATCATATATGAAAGTTCAGGATTTTTAAATTTCGTTGGCTACAAAAATAATTCAAAATTCAAGATCAAATTTTGAGAATATAACTCTTTCTTGAATCTCATTACCACTTTCTTTCCCACCATATCAATGAATTCTTTAAGTAGTAGCTATTAATTTATATATTCCAACTTTATAAAATGGTTAAGCTGATTCGTAGGAAGTGTAAAAATAGATGGAGGACTAATTGACTTATAAAGATTTGGAAATTCACAATCAATTCTTATTTCCATGCTATCACTATAAAGTTTAAATGTTTTAACACTGAAATATTCCCAGCAATTATTTTTTGTATGCTCGATAGCATAATCATAATCTTCTTTTTCTATATCACCCATTTTATATTCTGCAAGTATTTCTTTTTTATAACTGCTCATACTATCCCTTTGCATTTTCTTTAAAGCATTAACAAAAGCATTTCTTTTACTTTTTGAAATTAAACTATCAATTGTAAGAAGATTGCCTGTCTTTTTATTAAACGCAAAAGTCATCTCCCAATCAGTTAGATATGCAGTCTCAGCTTCATAGCTTATATAAAAGGAAAATATCGTTTTATCATTTCGCAATTCATTATACTGCATTTCTACAAGACCCTGTTCAGAAGCTTCTTTTAACAATTTTCTTATTGATGAAGATTTATTTAACTCAAAAAAATTACAGAACTGAGATTTTAGAGTAGTATTAATGCTTTTAGACAGGTGTGTATCTTTCACGTTAAAAATAGGATATATTAAGGAAGAAGATCCGTGAAATCGACTTGTATCTGGAAGATATTTGATGAATGTTACATAATTATTTTGCCCCTGCGAATGAAGGGAGAATATTAAAACACTTAGCAAAAAATAAAGACGGTTTAGCATGCAACTAAAAAAATGATTATTAAAGTAGAAACTATATGCTTTGCAGGTATTCCTGCAGCATCATGGTGGCAGCGATCAGGTCAACATTTTTTTTATTCTGACGCTCCTTCTTTTTCATTCCCATCTCCAGCATTGCACTCTTCGCCATTTTTGAGGTGAACCTTTCATCCACTGTTTTCAAAGGTATCTTTGGAAATTCCTTTTGCAATCTTTCAATCGCGACCTTTACCAATGGTGTGGCATGGGTATCCGATTCATCCCAGTTTTTGGGTTCACCGATGATCATCAGCTCCACTTCTTCCTGCAAAAAATATTTTTTGAGAAAAGGGATCAGTTCCCGGGATTCAACAGTAACCAACCCCGTGGCAATGATCTTTAACGGATCTGTAACGGCAAGGCCTGTACGCTTACCACCGTAATCTATTGACAAAATACGCGCCATTTGTGAAGCACTTAAGAGGGATTATTTACATGATTGATCAGCAGGTCCAGCACCACAAAGATGCAAAAGATAACTGATGCAATCCCGTTGGTAGTGAAAAATGCAAGGTTTACTTTGGAAAGATCTTCGGGTTTTACCAGTTTGTGCTGGTATACCAGGAGAGTAAGAAAAAACACCACGCCTATCCAGAACAACCATCCAAAACCCCCTGCTACTCCCGCAGCAACGATACAGATTCCGCTCAAAACGTGTAAAAACAGGGAAAAGATCAACGCATTTTTTTTCCCCGCAAAGGCTGGAATGGAATATAAATGATTGGCCTGGTCAAAATCAACATCCTGCAATGAATAAATAATGTCAAAGCCGCTCACCCAGCACAAAACACTGCATGAGAAAAGCACGGGTATAAGATTGAACCGGCCCGTAACAGCCAGGAAAGCTCCGATAGGTGCCAGGCTTAAACCAAGGCCGAGTACGAAATGGCACAGCTGTGTAAATCTTTTTGTATAACTATAAAATAAAATGATGAACAAGGCCACCGGTGACAATATGAAGCATACTGTGTTGATGAAATATGTTGTGCTGATAAAAGCAATACAATTTATGAGGACAAATAAAATGGCATTTTTCCCTAGAATGATTCCCGATGGAATTTCACGAATGGAAGTGCGCGGATTTAGCGCATCAAATTTTTTATCAAGCCAACGGTTAAATGCCATGGCAGCATTGCGGGCAAACACCATGCACAATACCACGAAGATCAGCAAAAGCCACCATGGCTTTGATGTTGTAAACGCCGTTTGCCTCAAGCCTAAAAAAAAACCGATCAACGCAAATGGCATGGCAAAAATGGTATGACTGAACTTAACGAGTGATAAATAATTCCCGATTGTTGTTTTCACCATGATTTTAGATAATGAGTAATCATAACTTGTGGCTGATCCTCCCACGTACCACTTCCCATAAAACTATGCCAGCCGCCACAGATATATTCAATGAATGTTTAGTGCCATACTGTGGAATTTCAATACATCCATCACACAGGCCAATGACATCCTGTTCTACACCTGAAACTTCATTCCCGAATATGAGCGCTATTTTCCCCGCATTGATCTCACCATACCGGTTCAGGGGGATACTTTTGTCTACCTGCTCAATGGCAAATATTTTGAAATCATTTTCCTTCAAATCTTCAATCGCTTCCCTCGAAGAGGAAAAGTATTTCCACTTTACAGTTTCAGTAGCTCCCAGCGCGGTTTTATCAATTTCTTTCCGGGGCGGAATGGCAGTATACCCGCATAAGTAGATCGCTTCTATTATAAAAGCATCTGCAGACCGGAATACGCTTCCTACATTGTGCATGCTCCTGATATTTTCCAGCACGATGACGACAGGATTTTTTTCAGATTTCCTGAATTCATCTACAGTCTTCCTGTTCAGTTCATCCATGGAAAGCTTATTCATCCTGCAAAGATAGTTCTCTGAAATGATCGGCTGACACGATTGAAGCTGTCCCCGGGTTACCTGAATTTTTCATCGTATTTGCTCATCCGGAGAAATTTTTCATAGTCTTTCATTTCAATGATTTCACGGATAGCCCTTGATTTTGCCTTCATGCCCAGGTAATATGACTCACATATTTTATAACCTATATAATAGCCAAGATCTGGAGGGCGGTCTTTGATTGTGCCTAAATTATATATCCACTTTGAATAATCATTGTTCATCATGTCCTTTTTAAATTCATGCCACAAAAGCTTTTCTTTGTCCGATCCATATTGATACAGGTACCTGTTGTTCACCCTTCCTGAAATCAATTCACCCACGAAGTCAGCGCTTCCTTCCACAAGGCATTTGCCGAGCAACGTAGTTGGAAATTCGCGCGAATATTGCTGAAAATGAAGCAATTCATGTGCTGCGGTATAAGGAATATTTTCCGGGGTCCTGATTGAATTTTTCATCCAGCCCAGGGGGAAATCAAATACAACACGTTCTGAAGGCAAGCTCCAGAATTCTGTACCAATCAGTATCCCGCGGTTGGATACAGTACCCCCCGACTTAAATCCAACCACCAGAAAATAAATATTAGGAAACCTGGCATGCGGGTAGATCTTTTTTAATTGAACCATGGAGGAGAGAATTGCATGCTGGTATTTTGAAACATGGATGGTAGTTTCACGAATCATATCAAAATATGAACGGGCTGAATTGATCCTGCTAACAAACTCTTTCCGGCTGAGGTCCTGTACAACCAGGAAGTCCTTCAGGCCGATGCTCCCTTTTTTAAAATATTCATCATTGTAGACCAGTTGCTGTATTGAATCACTTTTTCCTTTGCATTGATCATATGCTTTCCAGAAATTAGCGATGTCGTGGTAACTGAATGTGACCTTGCCCGGGTTTGCATAACTGTGATGGTTTTGCCGGCTGGTGTTGCAACTATATGCCATAAGGCTGTATATAAATACAAGCGAAGCGGTCAGATATTTTAAAGGAGTTTTCATCATCCAGTATGTAATTGAAAATACAAATATTGAAAGACAATCCGATTTGGTGTTAAGAACCATCCAAATGAAGGGAAAGGCTATATTTTTGCTTCAATGGCGAAATTAAGCGGTGATACTCCAATGATGCAACAGCATAACCTGATCAAATCAAAGTATCCTGACGCAATTTTGTTATTCAGGGTGGGAGATTTTTACGAAACATTCGGACAGGATGCTATCACAGCATCAAAAGTTCTGGGGATCACACTCACAAAACGCAGTTCTTCTTCTCCAACGGCTGCTGAACTGGCCGGGTTTCCTCACCATGCGCTGGATACCTACCTGCACAAACTCGTAAAAGCCGGTTATCGGGTTGCTATTTGCGACCAATTGGAAGACCCAAAGCTCGCCAAAGGAATTGTTAAGCGGGGGGTTACCGAAATGATCACGCCAGGCATAGCCATCAATGACAAATTGCTTGAGCACAACCAGAATAACTTTCTATGCGGGATCCATTTAAACGGGGAGAATGTCGGGATTGCCTTCCTCGACATTTCGACCGGTGAATTTTTTATTGCCGAAGGCGACACGGAATATGCAGAAAAGCTCATGCAAGGATTTCAGCCTGCCGAAACCATATTTCAGCGCAACCTTCAAAAAACTTTTAAAAACATTTTCGGCAGCAGGTTTTATACCTATACGCTGGATGAGTGGATTTTCACAGAAGCATATGCCAAAGAAAGCCTGCTAAAACATTTCGGGACACAGAGTTTGAAGGGGTTTGGCGTAGAAGATATGGAAGCGGGCATTATTGCAGCAGGTGCAGTGCTCCATTACTTAAAAGACACAGAACATCCTAACCTGCAGCACCTCACCTCCCTGCAGCGCATCGACAAGGAAGACCATTTATGGATGGATCGCTTTACCATCAGGAACCTTGAATTGCTGGGTGGCGTAGAAAGCAATCAATCACTGCTGAAAGTACTGGACAATACTGTGTCCCCCATGGGGGCAAGGCTGTTAAAAAGATGGATGGTTCTTCCGCTTACAGACATCAATAAAATTGAAGAACGTTTAGTACTTGTAGAATTTCTGATCAAATCAGTTGACATCAGGAATAAAATTTCTTTGAGTATCAAACACACAGGTGATGTGGAAAGACTGGTGAGCAAAATCCCGTTAAAAAAAATAAATCCGCGTGAAGTGTTGCAGATTGCAAAAGGATTGCTCCAGGTATCTGTCATCAAATCCATTTGCGAAAATGCAGGGAACGAATATCTGAAACGCCTGGGTGATTCCCTGAATCCCTGTAATTATATTGCTGAAAGGATTATCCACGAGATCGTTGAAAACCCGCCTGTAAGCATCAGCAAAGGGAATGTGATCCGGCGGTCTGTTGATGAAACGCTGGATGACTTGCGGGACATAGCAACTAACGGCAAAGCATACTTGCTAAAAATACAGCAAAAGGAAAGTGAGGAAACCGGCATCTCGTCATTGCGTGTCGGATTCAACAACATATTTGGATATTACCTGGAAGTTACGAATGTTCATAAATCCAAAGTGCCGGCCGGGTGGATACGCAAACAAACCCTGGTGAATGGTGAAAGATATATCACTCCTGAACTCAAAGAATATGAGGAAAAAATAACGGGTGCAGAAGAAAAAATACTGCACCTTGAATCGGAAATTTTTGAAAAACTGCTGAATGAGCTTCAGGACTTTATAACGCCCATGCAGGTAAATGGCAACGTGATGGCAATTCTTGATTGCCTTTGTTGTTTTGCAGTGAATGCCCTTCAAAACAATTACAAAAAACCCGAACTGCATTTGGGTGATGAGCTGATCCTCAGGGAAAGCCGGCATCCTGTTATTGAAAAAAATTTACAACAGGGAGAAAGTTACATTCCCAACGATATTCTACTGGACCCTTCCACCCAGCAGATCATAATACTTACAGGACCGAATATGAGTGGAAAAAGTGCTGTGCTTCGCCAGGTGGCGCTCATCACCTTAATGTCACACATGGGGAGTTTTGTGCCAGCCGGCGAAGCAAAAATCCCTTTAACGGATAAAATATTTACAAGGGTGGGTGCGAACGATAATTTAAGCAGCGGCGAAAGCACCTTTATGGTTGAAATGAATGAGACAGCGAGCATCATCAATAACATCACTTCACGAAGCCTTATTTTGCTTGACGAAATAGGAAGAGGCACTTCTACATATGATGGTATTTCAATTGCCTGGAGCATTGTAGAACACTTGCATGCATCTGCCCATACCCCAAAAACATTGTTCGCCACACACTATCATGAACTCAATGAGCTGGAAAATAAATTGAGCCGGGTTAAAAATTTCCATGTGACCAACAAAGAAGTCGGGAACAAAATTATTTTTTTGAGAAAGCTCGCCCCTGGTGGCAGTATTCACAGCTTTGGGATCCATGTGGCAAAGATGGCAGGCATGCCTCCCTCATTGATTTCAAGGGCCAATGAAATTTTAAGCCAGCTGGAAGCCAAACATGTTGACGATCCGTCATCGGTTGGCAGCAGCGACCAGCTTTCTGCTGCTGTAAAGAAATTATCGGCTCCTCAAATGCAACTCAGCATCTTTGATGCGCATTCACAGGCCTTCGAAGAAATAAGAAAGATTTTGGAAGCAGTGGACATCAACAGGCTTACCCCGGTTGAGGCATTGCTGAAATTGCAGGAGATCAAGAACATGGTCAGGTGATGCGAAGAAACGGTTAATACAGCTACTTCATGATCATTTAAAATCGTACACAATAAATCCCCATGGCTCTATGCTGTAAATGTGTATGTCACTGATTTTTTCTTTTACACCCATAAAAAGATTCATGGGCTGACCAGTTAGTTCTTTATCCCGGATCCTGAATTTTTGAGGTTCATTGGATAAGTTAAGGATGACTGCAACTTTATGTCCTGCTTTTTTCCGTACGTATGCAAAAATTGCTACATCATTAGCAGTGACAAGCCTTCTATAGGATGCATCAGCAGCAAGTGCCGGATTGTTTTTACGAAGGGTGAGAAGGGTTTTGTAAAAAGGTGCCATTTCAAATTTTTTCCATTCAATTGGATCTTTTACAAAAAATTTTAATCTTCTCTTGTTGGGTATCTCCTGGCCTCCGTAAATCAAAGGCACACTCTGATACATCGTTTGCGTAAACACTGCCATTGTTTTGTAGGCATCTCCATATCTTTCAAATTCTGTGCCTTCCCAACTGTTCCAGTCATGGTTGGTTGTAAAATACAACCGGTATGCATTTTTGGGAAATGCTTTAATATTATGGTTGATCTGTGAATCAACCTGGGAAAGTGTCTTTTGTCCCGCTACCAGTTTAATCATTGATTCCATGACGCTCCAACCATAAGTTTCATCAAAACCTGCCAGGTGCAATTCAGGCTTATCCGCTTCAGCAAGCATGAACACATTTTTTATTTTTCTCAATGATGTGATGCATTCTTTCCAGAAATCTGTGGGCACATCACCGGCCACGTCACACCTGAAACCATCAATATCACTTTCTTTCAGCCAAAACTTCATGGCAGCGATCATGCTGTCCCTCAACTCCCGGTTATCATAGTTCAGTTTTCGGGTATCCGACCAGTCGTGCGGGATCATAAAATTACCGGCGCTGTCCTTTTTATAAAAATCCGGATGCGTTTTGATCCATATATTGTCTGGTGATGAGTGATTGGGCACCCAGTCGGTAATGACCTTAAATCCCATGACATGTGCCTTTTTCACCAATGCTTTCCATTCGTTCATAGTACCAAATTCTGGATTTACTGCTTTGTAATCTTTTACTGCATAATAACTACCAAGCTCGTCTGTTGTTTCTTTCCTTCCTTCGATACCGATCGGGGTTAGCGGCATGAACCATAATACCTGGACTCCCATATTTTTTAACCTTGTAAGGTGGGTGGCGAAATCTTTAAACGATCCTGAGGCGGAGTATTGCCGAAGATTTACCTCATAGATATTGGTTTGTGAACTCCAGGCGGGATGACTATTTTGCGCGTACCCCCCCACCATCGCGATAAAAAATAAACTGATCAGCAAAACAAGCTGTTTTTCTCTCATACAAAATTTTTATCTGAAGTTAGATAAAAAACTAAATACTATTCACCAATAAATACCTTTGCTGATAAACCCTGACAATGCTCACAGAACTCCCTTTATACATTTCACTGTTGTTTATTTTTACCACTCTTGTAACTTTTGTTTTTTTGATTGCCGCCATGAAAAATGTGCCGGCTAAAAGCCGGGCAATCATATCGATAGTCTTAATTGCCTGGTTGCTGTTGCATGCAATATTGGCCATGCGCCATTTTTATACAATCACTTACACGGTTCCCCCAAGGTTCGCATTCCTGGTTTTGCCTCCATTCATCATCATCCTGATTGTGTTTATTACAAAAAACGGACGGCGTTTCATTGATGGCCTTTCACCGGAAATTTTAACAAGGTTACACGTGGTGCGCCTGTTTGTTGAAATTATTTTATTCTGGCTCTTTTTGTACAAATATGTTCCGCGCCTGATGACTTTTGAAGGAAGGAATTTTGACATTCTTGCCGGCATCACCGCGCCAGTGATTGCGTATTACGGAATACAAAAACGTATGCTCGGGAGGACTTTCCTGCTCACCTGGAATTTTATTTCATTGTTGCTGCTGCTCAATATTGTAATCAACGCTGTGCTTTCCGCACCATTCCCTTTCCAGCAGTTTGGTTTTGATCAGCCCAATGTTGCCATACTGTATTTTCCATTTATCTGGTTACCCGGATTCATAGTGCCGGCTGTATTTTTTGCGCATGCGGTGCTGATCAGGAGATTACTGAAAAGAACTTTTTAATTGAAACTTATGGAACCATCAATGTATTACAGTGATTATTTGGAACTGGAAAAGATTTTAGATGCCCAGCATCCTGAAAGTTTTAAAAATGGCAATGAACCGGCACATGATGAAATGCTGTTCATCATCATTCACCAGGCATACGAACTCTGGTTCAGGCAAATATTATTTGAAATGGATTTTGTTTTAAATGTATTTAAAAAATCAAAAATCGACGATAATTCTGAAGACCTTAACCTGGTCCGCCACCGTTTAAAAAGAATAGCCAAGATTTTAGAACTATTGAACCTGCAGGTTGGAATCCTTGATACCATGACCCCGCTTGATTTCCTTGAATTCAGGAATTTGCTGGTGCCCGCATCCGGTTTCCAGAGCCTGCAGTTCCGCACGCTGGAAGCAAGATTGGGACTTAACATGGAAAACCGTCACGAAAAAGAATATTACAAACGTACAAATGAAGGCGGCTTCACTCCCGGTGATTTCAATTCAATCAGTAGGACGGAAAAGAGTGAAACACTATTAATGCTCGTAAATGAATGGCTGGAAAGAATGCCGTTTTTTGAAAATTCATATTGGAGTATGGATGATAAAAATAAGGATGTTTCGCCCGGCTATGTTTTCTGGGATACATATCGCAGTATCTACAAATCAGGCTTAACATTAAAAGAAGAAGCAAGGATCCTGGATTTTGATTTCATTTTCTTTGAGCTGGACAATGAATTACCGGAAGAAAAAAAAGCATCCATAAAACCTGTTCTATCACCTATTGCGATGAGGGCTGCTCTTTTCATCATGCTCTACCGTGATTTCCCTGTTTTTCAAACATCCTACCAGCTTCTTGATTCATTAATTGAAATTGATAACCTGCTCGCGGGGTGGAGGCATAAACATCTTGCAATGGTTCGAAGGATGATCGGCATGCGTATGGGTACAGGAAATACGCGTGGAAGCGGCTACCTCGAAGGGGCTTTGAACAAGCATTACATTTTCAGAGACCTGGCTGGCCTGTCAACTTTTCTCATTGAAAGAAAAAATCTTCCGAAGTTGCCATTGGCACTGATTCAAAAATTAAGTTACAACCTGGAATCCCTATGATGGTTCAGGAAATTTGATAAAAGCTAAACTATACCAGCTCTTTTAATTTTTCCACAACGTTGTCAATTTCATTTTTTGTATTATTCCTGCAAAAAGAAAACCGTACGGTTACCTGGTTAGATTCACTGTCGATTGCCTGGATCACATGGCTGCCGGCGTTGGCACCGGAAGTGCATGCGCTTCCGCCGCTGGCACAAATGTGATTGATATCCAGGTTGAAGAGGAGCATCTCAGAACGTTCCGATTTGGGGAAATTGACGCTCAGCAAAGTGTAAAGGCTGTTTCCACGTGGATTGCCATTGAATGTAGCACCCGCAATATTTTTTTTCACATGTTCCATCATATACAACTTCAGTCCGCCGATGTGAGTACTGTCTTCTTCAAAATTCGCAGTGGCAATTTCGAGCGCTTTTGCAAATCCAACAATCCCATATATATTTTCAGTTCCGGCCCTCATATTTCTTTCCTGCCCGCCGCCGTGGAGATATGGCTTTATTTTAATGTTTTCATTGATGTACAAAAGGCCAACACCTTTGGGTCCATGAAATTTATGTGCGGCCCCTGTAATAAAATGGACGGGTGTATTCCGGAGGTCAAATGGAAAATGTCCAACTGTCTGCACAGTATCCGAGTGGAATACGGCGTTGTATTTTTTGCAGATTTCACCTGCCCGGTGAATGTCTAATATATTTCCGATCTCATTGTTTGCGTGCATGAGTGTCACCAGGCATTTTTCACCGGAGGAAGCTAATATTTGTTCCAGGTCGCTGATGTCCACATCCCCGTTTGACTGAAGGCGCACAAAACTGCGTTTCACCTTGCCCGTATTACACAGGCTGTCTACAGTATGCAAAGTTGCGTGGTGTTCTATTTCAGAGGTGATGATGTGTGAGCATTGCAGGTCCTTCACAGCCGCGTTGATCGCTGTATTGCTGCTTTCTGTGCCACCGCTTGTAAAAAAGATCTCTGCGGGCTTTGCATTAAGGATCTTAGCTACGGCTTTTCTTGCATTTTCAATAGCCATTCTTGTTTCCCGGCCATATGAATATATGGAAGACGGGTTACCAAACTTTTCAGTTAAATAAGGCATCATCGCTTCCAGCACTTCAGGACGGAGTGATGTAGTGGCGGCATTGTCAAAATATATCCGCGTGTCATTTTCCGCATTCCGGCCTTTCACAGGCTGCCGGATTTGCAGGTTGCTGTCATGGTTCATTATTGAAATTTTTTCCGACAAATATCAGAATGGTTACATCACCTCGCTGATGTCTTTCATCAGTCTGCGTGCAATATTTTCTGCCGTAGTTTCAAAATTACTCTCCGAGTAGATCCTTATGATCGGCTCCGTATTGCTCGTTCTGAGATGTACCCAGTCATTCTCAAATTCTATTTTTAAACCATCTTCGGTATTCGTGGGATGGTGTTTGTATTTTTCTTTTATTTTTTTAAAGATGGCCTTAACATCAATTCCGTTTTCCAGTGCAATTTTATTTTTTGAAATAAAATAATCCGGGTACATACCTCTCAGATGTTTGATACTTTTTTTAGAATGGGCCAGGTGGGTAAGGAACAAGCCTATCCCTATCAGTGCATCACGCCCATAATGAAAATCCGGGATGATGATGCCCCCATTTCCTTCACCCCCGACAACAGCATTCACCTCCTTCATTTTGCGTACAACATTTACTTCTCCTACCGCCGAAGGAAAATATTTACCTCCGTGCTTTTCCGTGATCTCTTTGAGTGCTTTTGTGGAAGACATATTGCTTACGGTATTGCCCTTTCTTTTGCTCAGCACATAATCGGCGATGGCCACCAGTGTATATTCCTCACCAAACATGCTTCCGTCTTCACATACAAAACACAGCCGGTCTACATCAGGATCGACAGCGATTCCCAGGTCTGCATCGTGCTTTTTGACCTGGCTGCTCAGTTCAGTTAAATGTTCAGGCAATGGTTCGGGGTTGTGTGTAAACCTGCCGTTTACGTCATCATTCAGCACAATGATCTCCCTGGTGCCCAAGGCCTTTAAAAGAGCCGGAACAAAAACGGCACCCGTACTGTTGATTCCATCTACAACAACCCTGAGCTTACACTTTTTTATTGCGACGGGATCAACAAGTTCATAATTCACCACTTCTTGAATATGTCTCTGCATATAGGAATGATCTGGCAGATAGTTCCCTATTTTATCGATGGTTGCGTAGGAGAAATTTTCCTTTTCGGCAAGTGTTAAAATGGCTTCTCCATCCGATGCATCCAGGAATTCTCCGCAACCATTTAATAACTTCAATGCATTCCATTCCTTTCCATTGTGGCTGGCAGTGAATATAATTCCCCCTGCTGCCGCTTCCATCTTTACCGCGATTTCCACCGTAGGAGTTGTGCTGAGCCCTAGATCGATCACATCAAAGCCAAGGCTCATCAGCGTATTGACGGCGAGATTACTCACTATCTGCCCGCTGATCCTTGCATCCCGACCCACCACAATTTTCTTATTGGTTGTTTTTTTTGATGTCCACAAACCATATGCTGTAGTAAATTTTATGATGTCTACAGGTGTAAGATTATCAGCCGCTTTGCCCCCTATTGTTCCGCGTATCCCGGAAATACTTTTTATCAATGCCACTTTCTCTGCAGTTTAAGGTGCAAATGTAATAAAAACGAGCGTTTCTGTTCCGGGTTGCCTGTTTTTGATGCACAGCCGTCCATGAACTGCATGTTATGATGTGAATTCTATAATTTGCGCTTGAAATAAAAAATATGTCAGCAGCTCCGTGGTTCAAGAATTGGTTCAACTCTCCATATTACCACCAACTTTATTTTCAGCATGATGAGGAAGAAGCAGCAGTATTTATAGACCGGTTGATCACACACCTGCAGCCATCACCGAATGCCCAGATGCTTGATGTGGCTTGTGGAAAAGGACGGCATTCAATTCACCTGGCTGCCAAAGGATACAACGTTACGGGTATTGACATCTCTGAAGACAGTATTAAGGAAGCAAAAGAAAGCGAAACAGAAAACCTTGAATTCTTTCTTCATGACATGCGTTTGCCTTTCCGGATAAATTTTTTTGATTACGCCTTTAATTTTTTTACCAGCTTCGGATACTTTGCCACAAGGCGTGAGCACGATAACAGCATCCGCACCATTGCACAGGCTTTGAAGCCTGGAGGCACTTTTGTACTTGATTACCTGAATGTGCACTTTGCTGAAGATCACCTGGTGCACAAGTCGGAAAAACAGGTTGAGGATGTGAATTATTTCATTACCAAATGGTTTGATGAAAATCATTTCTATAAAAAAATAGTAGTAGAAGACGATGACAGGGATGAACCGATGGAGTATACAGAAAAGGTGGCGAAATTTTCACTGGGAGATTTTACTGATATGTTTGCATACCAGGGACTGCAGATCCAGGAAGTTTTCGGAGACTACCAGTTCAATAATTATGATGTTAAAAAATCATCCCGCCTTGTAATGATCGCGGAGAAAACAAAAAGGTAAATTGTGAATGGTGAATTGTGAATTGTGAATTTTCCACGGTTCATAGTCGACAGTCCACGGTAAAACCAGGGCCACTCAAATTTGAAAAACTTTATTTTGGTAAATCGAATATTCACAGTCCATAGTAAAAACAAGGCCATGAAAATCAAAAAACTTGGCTGTGATAAATCTAACGCCAACAGTCCACGATAAACTCAAGGGCCATAAAATTGAAGACTCGGCTGTGGTCTGTCGACCGTCGACAGTGGACTCTCCTCACCCTCACTTCCCCGGTTTATTATTAACCAGCATCCATTTCGCCGTTTCATAGATGGCAGTTGTTAACCCGGACAACACAGCTTTAACTGAATCCTGCTGGGATGGAGTGATCCTGATATCGTTGCCGGAAACAGGTACCAATTCCTCAGAATTGATCCTGATATTTTTCACGTAATAAAAATCATCCGTTACCACGCCGATATTCCCTTCATCGTGATGGATGATAAATGCCGCATTTTTCTTAAGCTTTGTATTGAGAAGGTCACGGCCCAGCGTTGTGTTTACGTAAGGTTCGTGAATCATGCCGGCCAGGGTAGGAAGCAGGTCGATTTGGGAAACAGTTTCTTCGTGCCGCCGGGGATTCAGGAGTGCCGGCGCATAAAATAACATGGGCACATGCTCATCACTGAGTCTGGAAGATGTCCACGCATCAGGATATACTTGCCCTGCTTCTCCTTCAACACCATGATCTCCAACAAAAATAAAAATCGTATTTGAAAAGTATTTCGCCTGTTTTGCAGCTTCCATAAATTTTTTAAAACAGTAATCAGTGTAGCAAAATGCCTGGAATTCCTGTAAAGATTCGAACCCATATTTGTGTAAAGTATCGGGCAATACCATTCGTTTTTCAAAATCCCGGTCTTCATCCGGAATGTTAAACGGCCTATGATTATCGGCAGTTTGAATGATGGCAAAAAAGGGTGCTCTTTGTTGACTAAAAATATTGTGGGCCTCCATGAAAAGGTTTTTATCGCTGATCCCCCAAACATTCAGAGGCTTTGATTTATACAACCCTTCCTGGTAAATTTTAACACCCCGAATATTTTGTATCAGGCCGTTGAAATTATTAAAATCGCTGCTGCCTCCAAGAAAATAATATTTATTATACCCTTCAAAATTATTGATGATCGTGCGCTGTTCAATAGCTTCCGGGTTACGTGTTGAAAATTTCGAGAGCTGGACATCAGGGATCCCTGTTAAAATTGCGAATACTGCCCTGGCGGTCCCGAATGTTGCGCTGAAGCACCTGTCGAAAAATATTCCTTCATTACACAGCGAATTGAAATAAGGCGTGGTATTGAGAGGGTTTCCGCTCATACTGCTTTTATACATGCTGAAGCTTTCGCAAATTACCAAAACAACATTGGGCCTGCTTTCCAAAGACCTGCTTCCCGGTTCATAAGTTCGTTCATAATTTTTTGCCCCGCTGTTTGAAGAACTCATTTTCAGGAAATCAGCCATCACCGAAAAAGACTGTTTTGCTTTTACTTCATCAAACGAAGGCTTTCTGAACCGAAGCGTTGTAAAAAAATTCTGCAGGGGGTTCAATGCCAGGTAAGATTTAAAATTATTATTGAGGATGAATGCATCACTCCATTTCAAAGGGCTGAAAGAAAAAATACCGAACATACACCAGGACATCATAAGGATCGAAATCACGTGCCATCGTCTTTTATAGATTACATTTTCCCTCAGGTTTTTCTTTAACGTATATACATGTATCGAACGAAAAAGCCTGGCTATCATGTAAACAGCAATTCCAAGAAGCAGGAGGATCCAGATCACCGGGTAGCTTTGCCATAACATTCTAATGGATATCCCCGGATCCTCTGCAAAATTTAATGCGCTCGCATTTATACGGGTATGGTTATAACTGAAATTGCCAAAATCGGCTCCGAAAAAAAATAAGGTCACCAGGGTGGTAAAGGCCAGGTAATACGACCAAAAGGTTTTATTCTTTTCTGAATAAAAAGGGGAAAATCTTTCATTCAGCGAGCAAAGCACAACAGGTAATAAAATGATAGAGATCCATTTGGCATCATACCTGAAACCCAGCCAGAACGCCGGGAACAGCGACGTAAATGGAATACCGGGTGGGCGAAACAGAAAAACAGTGATCAGCCTGAACAATGTAAAAATAAGCAGGTATACACCCCATAATTTTACAATCCACTGGATCGTTAAAGGCGCCGTTTTGGGAAGACTGAATTTTGTAACCATCAATCGTTAAAAATCAATCGGCAAAGATAAAACAGTTTTACCCATTAACGGTTTGTTGATGATGTGGATTTTTTATTGTTCAGCAAAAGGTACCTTGCTGTTTCATAATATGCATTGGTAAGATCCTGTATTGATTTTTTATCAATGCTGGTTTGCTGGTTAGCAGGCAGCGGATCATCATTTTTGGCAGACAAGAAATTTTCTTTACCCGTCAGCAATTCTTTCATGTAACAATATTCGTCTGTCATCATTCCGATCTTTCTTCCATCCGGATTGAATAAGAAGGCCCTGTTTTTAAACTGCAATGAATTGCCGTTGGTATCAAATAAATCCCTTCCCATTGAAGTATTCTTAAATGAAAAATTTGTAAATGAGGCAACCGAGGGTAAAATATCAAGCTGAGAACATGTTGAAGTAATTCGCCTTGGCGGAATGAAAGAGGGATTGTAAAATAAGAGAGGCACGTGGAAGCTGGTGATAACCTGGCTTTCCCAGGCATCCGGAAACATATTACCCGTGTGCCCGGGAATTCCATGATCACCCACGAAAACAAAAATCGTATTTTTAAAATAGCTTTCTTTTTTTGCGGCGCTGATAAATTTCTGAAAACAAAAATCAGTGTACCGGAAAGCATTTAATTCATCGTTGCTCTCGAATCCATACCTGCGCAGTGTGTCTTTTCTATACTCCTGCAAGTTAAATTCGGCCAGGTCTTCATGGGGAATTGTATAAGGCCTGTGATTGTCTGCCGTTTGTATCACTGCAATGAAAGGACGTACCTGCCTTTTTAAAACATCGTTGGCCTCCAGTAATAAATGTTTGTCGCTGATGCCCCAAACATCTACTGCTTTGGCCTTGTAGCTACCTTCCTCGTACAGTTTAAGACCCGCAATGTTGAATGTAAGTAAGGCCCTGATATTTGCCCAGCTCGTGCTTCCTCCGAGAAAATAAAATTTTTCATAACCTTTAAAATCGTCAATCATCGTGTGTTGGTCAACCGCCGCCGGGTTCCGGCTTGCAGTGCGCGGACTTTCAACATCAGGTATCCCGGTGATGACCGCCCACACTCCCCTCGCTGTGCCGTACGCAGGGGTAAAACAATGGTCAAAAAAAGTACCGCTGTCACAGAGGCTTTTAAAAAATGGAGTGGTATTCAGTGGGTTTCCGTACATACTGCTTTTGTACGCACTGAAGCTTTCGCAGATTACAACCACCACGTTTGGAGAGGGAGTGATGCCAGTTCCCATAAAATTTCTCCCATAATCCATGCGTGTGCTATCAGGTTGCTGCACTCCCAGGTAAGCAGCCATCAAAGGGTAAAATTTTTTTACTTTTTTTTGATCAAAATCAGCATGACGAAATTGCAATGTGCTGAAAAAGCTTTGAACGGGGTTCAATGAAAGATTTGCTTTAAAATCATTTCCGGATGCAAAGGCATCGCTCCATCGCAAAGGATATTGACCCAGGCGTCCAAAAACCGCTATCGCCATTAATATAAAGAACAGAACCGGCAAAAAAGGAGATGCTGAAATAGCAACCCGGACACGGTGAATTTTACGGAAAGTTGAAAAAATCAACCAGTTGACAACCAGCACAAGCAATGCTACTGTGAAAAGAATTTTAAAAACCGGGTATGTTTGCCAAACCATTCCAAAAGAGATCTTTGCATCTTCAGCATAATTTAAAACGGTCGCGTTCAGGCGTTGATGCAGATAATCAAAATATTCAAAATCTACCGCATACAGGAGGATGAGAAAAGTGGTGATAATATAAAAGTAAATTTTCCAGATTTTTTTAGATTGATTGTTTAGAAATGGGTCACAATTTTTTATTTTGAACAACCAGGCAAAAATCAAGCAGAATATCAGCAGCAAAACAATTTGTGCCTGCAACGGATATTTATTGTTTTTAAGCACCAGTACCAATACTGCCAGGATGATTGCAGTAAGTATGATCCTGAATATGGACCCCTGGGTTAATTTACCTGCCACTTTTTGAATGTGAAGATTGCTGATCAGCAATACCGGCAGAACAATGATAGCCGCGCTCCTGAGATCATAACGTAATCCTAAAATAAAAGCATCCATGTTATCATTGAACCCGGCAGAAGGAAGCTTATAATAAAAGAAGAATATGAGCCTGAAAAGAGTCAGGAAAAATATTATGATCACGAATGTGACGGAAGACCATAATGTAACACGGGATATCCTGGAGTTGTCCATAACTGATTGACAGATAAAGATAACAATTGAATACCTTCTCCATTCCGATATCAGCCTGTTTTAAATTCATATCTTAATGCAAACCTTACTTTTGCTGACAATGTTTTTAAAGGCTCCGGGAAATATTTCTTTATTTGAGACCATTAAAATGGCCGATTACAAGCTATTTTCAAAAATAAACGGCCAATGGCACAATTCATTTTTTGACATTTTTTTTCCATTCACCAGGGAATCATTTGTGTGGGTTCCATTTTATTTCTTTCTTTTAATTTTTATAGTTCTAAACTTTAAAGTTCGAGGATGGGTTTGGGCATTGTTTTTCATTGCAACTGCTGTACTGAGTGATTTTATCAGCAGCGATATCATAAAGGACCTGGTTTTCAGGGTGCGCCCGTGTCATGACCCGATGGTTACTGATCATATCCGCTTTCTCGTGAGTTATTGTCCAAACAGTTCCAGCTTTACATCCTCTCATGCTACGAATCACTTTGCTGTCGCAATGTATATCTTCACCACATTTAAACATCCGTTAAATAAATGGTGGGGCGCTATATTTTTATGGGCCCTGATAATTTCCTATGCCCAGGTATATGTAGGCGTCCATTTCCCGCTTGACGTAATTTGTGGAGCAGTTGTTGGATTAATGGTCGGATATTTGCCCGCAATTATTTACAATAAAAAAATTGGTTTGAAGGAACCGGAACGGTAATATATTATGATAGAATTTTTTATTTTATTGTTGCTCATACTGATCAATGGATTTTTGGTGATGAGTGAACTCGCATTGATCTCTGCGAAAAAGTCGAGGCTTGAAAACCAGGCTGCCAAAGGAAATGTGAATGCCAAAATTGCTTTGAAGTTACAGGAGAAGCCGGAGGTCTTTTTATCGACGGCACAGATATTTATCACGCTTATTTCGATATTGACGGGTGTATATTCAGGCGAAAAATTCAGTAAATATCTAAAGCCCTTTATTGAGAAGTTTGAAGCGCTGCGGCCATATGCCTCTACCATTGCAACGGTGATCATTGTAATATTGGTAACATTCCTGTCTATAATTCTGGGAGAGCTGCTGCCAAAAAGAATTGGAATGATGAAGGCCGAAAAACTGGCCCGCGGCGTTGCCAAACCCATGAGGCTGTTGAGCAGGATTGCACATCCCATTGTGTGGATGCTGACTGCCATCACCAACCTGATCCTCAAAATTTTCAATATCAAGCAGTCCGCCGAAAGCCAGGTTACGGAGGATGAAATAAAGGCAATCATCAACGAAGGCACCGAACATGGCGCTATTGAAGAAGATGAGAAAGACATTATCGAGCGTGTATTTCATCTCGGTGACAGGAACATTACTTCACTAATGTCGCACAGAACCGACATCATCTGGTTTGATGTCAATGAATCAAAAGATTCCATTAAGCAAAAGATCGAAG
>JBDUCQ010000149.1:0-6491 GCA_040003385.1 Ginsengibacter sp.
GGGCCATCGTAAAACTTACATCGGCGCAATGCCGGGAAGAATTTTGCAATCCATCCGGAAAATAAAATCCAGTAACCCGGTCATGATCCTTGATGAGATTGACAAAGTAGGAAGCGATTTCCGCGGCGATCCTTCGTCTGCATTGCTGGAAGTTTTGGACCCTGAACAGAACAATAATTTTTATGACAATTACCTGGAACTCGAATACGATCTGAGTAAGGTGTTATTTATTGCCACAGCCAATAACATACAAAATATTCAACCAGCACTCAGGGACCGTTTAGAGATCATCGATCTTAGCGGATATGCCATTGAAGAAAAGATGGAGATTGCAAAAAGACATCTCCTCCCCAAACAAAGGGAAGCACATGGATTGATGAGCGAGATGTATGGGAAGGAAATGAATTTCAGGATCAGTGACAACGTGCTAGAAAAAATTATTTCAGATTATACAAGAGAGAGTGGTGTGAGGGAACTGGACAGGCAGCTGGCTTCTATTATGCGTAACCTGGCAAAAACATATGCCATTAAAGGAAAACTGAAACCAACCATCAGTTTGGGTGATGTCGAAAAGATTTTAGGAAGGTCCAGGTACAGCAATGAGCTCTACAAAACGGCTAATATGGCGGGAGTAGCGGTTGGGTTGGCATGGACCTACGTTGGGGGCGACATACTTTTTATTGAAACCACTACAAGTGACAACGGAAAAGGTGAGCTAAAGCTTACAGGTAATCTTGGAAATGTAATGAAGGAAAGTGCAACTACTGCTATGACTTACCTCCAGGCCAATGCCAAGAAGTATGGTATTGACCCCGAACTCTTCACAAAGAAAAATGTTCACATTCACATCCCTGAAGGAGCCGTTCCTAAAGATGGTCCCAGTGCAGGGATCACATTAATGACGGCTTTGGCTTCATCTTTTACAGGGCGGAGGGTAAAACCTTACCTTGCCATGACAGGAGAGATCACTTTACGGGGACAGGTGCTACCTGTAGGTGGCATAAAAGAGAAAGTCCTGGCTGCGAAACGTGCAGGTCTGAAAGAAATTATTATGTGCTCTCAGAATCAGAAAGATGTGCAGGAGATCAACCAGAATTTTATCAAAGGAATAAAGATCAGTTATGTAAAAACCATGCAGCAGGTGATGGAGCTTGCCCTTGCATAAATTATAAATCCAACAATAATCTTATTTCGTAAATCATTATAAGCAAGATCAACAAGAATACCATGTTGGTTGTTTTAAGGGTTAAAGAGATGCCCTCCCGATTCTTCGGGAGGGATTTTTTTTGCTGATTGTACAAGAAGTCCCTGATCATAAAAATGATTGGATTATTTCATTATATCTCAAATCTTTACTTCCTTCGCAGATACCACTTTACAAGTGCAAATATTTAATATTTTTAATAGAGATGAGCTCACTTAGTTTTGACAGTCATTTCAGGGATCTGTTTGAAAATGGGAGCGATCTGATTCATTTTGCTTCCATGGAGGGCGAAGTAAAGCTGGTGAATCCTGCCTGGCTCAAGATACTGGAATATAAAGCTGAGGAAGTTCTGGGAAGGTCGTTATTCGAATTCATCCACCCTGCATATGTGGAGTCGTTCAGAACTTACAGGCATAACAGCATCCGTCAGCTGGAGTCTGAAATTACGGAAACTGCATTCCAGACCAAGAGCGGAAGAAAGGTGATAGTAGAAGGCCGACTCGGGGTTTCTTTTGAAAATGATCAACCTGCACACACCCGGGGAGTTTTCAAGGATATCACCTTCCGGCACCTGGCTCAGAAGAAATTGGAGGAGAGTGAGAAAAGATTACAAACATTTTTCCAAAATGCACCGGATGCGGTGATCGTGATCAATGAACAACAATCTATCCTGGAATGGAATCCGAAAGCTGAGATCATTTTTGGATTCAGGGAGGAAGAAGTATTGGGAAAAAAATTATCAGAAACGATCATACCACAACAATACCGCAAGGCACATTCTGCCGGCATGGTTCATTTTTTAGCCACGGGTGAAGGTCCGGTTTTAAATAAAACGATAGAGATCACAGCACTTCATAAAAACGGGACCGAGTTTTATATCGATCTCAGCATTTCGAGTGTGAAGCTGGAAGATCATTGGATGTTCATTGCTTTTATCTCGGATATTTCGGAAAGAAAAAAAACCGAGGAGTCGCTGATACGCAGGGAAGCGGAATTGTTGCAGTCTAAATTGCATAATGAGAAAAAAGATGATTTCATCTCGATCGCAAGTCACGAATTGAAAACCCCACTAACTACCATTAAGGCATACACGCAGCTGGCACTGAGTTACTATGGCCAAAGCCCGGAAAAAGTTATTGACTATCTTAAAAAGATAGATGAATATACCGTTAAATTAAACACGCTTATCAACGAGTTGCTGGATGTTTCAAAGCTTCATGCAGGCAAACTGAAGCTGGTTACACAGTTGACCAATGTCGGCTCCTTTATTTCCGAAACGATAGGCTCACTTCAACAAATTACACCCGGGCATAGCCTCGTGATTGAAGAAAATGTTTCAGTAGGAGTGAACATTGATGTTTTGCGGCTTGAACAAGTGTTGGCCAACCTTATCAGCAACGCCTCGAAATATTCGCCGGGAGAAAGCAGGATCATCATACGGTCTTTCAAAAAGGACGATCATATAATAATAGGTATCACAGATTTTGGCATCGGGATTTCAAAAGACAAACTAGAAAACGTCTTTACTCGGTTCTACCGGGTTGATGAAAATGAAAAACAGTTCGGTGGCCTGGGTATTGGTTTGTTCATCTCGTCAGAAATCATCAAACAGCATGGAGGGGAAATATGGGTAGAAAGTATACCTGGAAAAGGAAGTACTTTTTATTTCAGTCTTCCGGTGGTAGAGGTAGCAGGAAGGAGGATTTAGGTTTTTGGCATATTGTATTATTCATTAAAGTGGACCGTTGACTGTGGACAGTCGACTTTCTTATGAGGTGATAATCATTTCTGCGCTCTCTTCCTGAACTTCAAGAGCAGTGGCCTTCTGGATTACTTTACTTCCCATCAACAGTACAAGCAAACTCACCACCGCACAACTGCACATCACCGCTGCCATTGGCAACGCAGTTGTATTGTGCAATACACTTACCATGGCAGAAGTGAAAGCTCCTATCCCCAATTGAATGGCACCCATCAACGCCGAAGCAGACCCCGCATTTTTTGTAAATGGAGCCATGGAAAGAGCTGAAGAATTCGGAAAAATAAAACCCTGGCAGCTTAAAAAAATAAAAATTAAAAAGATGGTAGAAAATAATCCCAGGATTTGAAAATATGTCCCAAGCAATAAAAAGATCCCGGTGGCAGACTGGAACATTAAAGCAATCCTGATGATCTGCCCGCTCGTGAATTTTCTCAGTAACAATGTATTGATCTGGCTTGATGTAATCAGTCCCATGGCTATGGTGGCAAAAATTCCCCCGTATTGCTTTCCCGTCACTTTATAAATTTCCATAAAAACATGAGGGGAGCCTGAAATATAAGCGTAAAGGCCAGCAGCTGCAATAGAACCGGTAAAGGCATAGGTGTAAAATTGGGGGACCTTAAAAATTTGAAGAAAATTTTTAGTGATCGGCTTTGGCCGCAATGAGACTGAAGCATCTGGCAATCTCCCCTGGGGCAAGGCAATGTAAATGGCCAGTAGTGTAAAAGCGGCAATACAAGCGAGTATCATAAAAATGGATTGCCACCCGAATGCCGCGGTAACATAACCTCCAAGGGTAGGTGCTATTATGGGTGAAACAGCAACCACGAGCATGAGCAAAGAAAATATTTTTGCATTTTCATGCACCGGGAAAAGATCACGCACCATTGCCCGCGCTGCCACCATACCCACACAACCACCAAGAGCCTGCAGCAGCCTTAAGAATATAAGGGCATTTGCGGTAGTGCACAAAGCGCAACCGATGGAAGCCAGCAGGTAGGCCACCATACCAATATACAGAGGCTTCTTCCGGCCAAACCTATCCAGAAGCGGGCCGTACAATAATTGCCCGAATGCAATTCCAATAAAAAAACTTGACAATGAAAGTGAGATCTTTGATGTCGTTGTACCCAGGTCCCTGGCAATTGCCGGGAATCCGGGAAGGTACATGTCAATTGAAAATGGTCCAATCGCCGACAGCAGACCAAGAATCAGGATGGTAAAAAATTTGTTTTTGCCTTTCATCCTCGCTAAAAAATGAAATCAGAATTAAGGATTCATGAATTGACTGCTTCAATTATAGTTTTAGGCTCCATATTAAGTAGCGGCCCATCTTTAAAAGCTTCTCTTGGTTTTAGTCCCAATAACTGGAACATCAGTTTGTCCTCATCAAAACCAGGATTGGGTGTAGTCAATAATTTATCCCCGGCAAATATCGAGTTGGCACCAGCCATGAAGCACAAGGCCTGCTCAGCAATGCTCATTTCCTTTCTTCCCGCACTTAGCCTTACCATTGTTGATGGCATCAGGATCCTTGCTGTAGCTATCATCCTCACCATATCCCAAATATCCACTCTTGGATTATCCTGCAGCGGCGTACCGTGTACTCTCACCAAAGCATTGATCGGAACGCTTTCGGGGTGGATGGGAAGGGTTGATAAAGTATGTAACATCCCGACCCTGTCCTCATGCGTTTCTCCAATGCCTATGATCCCCCCGCTGCAAACACTGATACCGGCTTTGCGAACGTTACCCAATGTTTTTAACCGGTCTTCATAGGTCCTTGTTGTAATCACATCACCATAGTGTTCTGCAGATGTATCCACATTGTGGTTGTAGGCATACAATCCGGCGTTGTATAATTTATTTGCCTGGTGCTCGGTAAGCATACCCATGGTACAGCATACCTCCATTCCCAGGTCATTCACACCTCTTACCATTTCAAGCACCCTGTCAAAATCTTTATTATCTCTCACCTCCCTCCAGGCTGCTCCCATGCAAAATCGGGTAGATCCTGCTTCCCGGGCTTTTTTTGCATACTCCAAAACTTCTTCCTTTTTCATCAGTGACTGTACTTCAAGCCCCGTATCGTAACGCGCCGCCTGCGGGCAGTAAGCACAATCTTCTGGGCAACCGCCTGTTTTGATGGAAAGCAATGTGCAAACCTGCACTTCAGAAGTTTCCTGGTGCTCACGGTGTACTGTAGACGCTTTGTAGATCAGCTCAAGCAAAGGCGTGTGATAGATCTCAGATATTTGTTCTTTTGTCCAATCCGTTTTCATGCTAACAATTTTAAAATTCCATCCCTTCAATCAAAAATAACTCAAATTTGTTTTAGGGGTAATTGCCAGGAGGGTTTCATACATCAGCTTAATGGTATTTTCAATATCATCCCTTTGCAACATTTCAACGGTGGTATGCATATACCTTAAAGGAATCGAGATCAGCACAGAAGGGCAGCCATCATTGGCATAGGCAAAGGAATCAGTATCAGTGCCTGTACTCCGGCTCACTGTTCGCAGCTGCAGTGGTATTTTATTGGTTCCTGCCACCTTTTCCACGAGTGATAAAAGCTTGTTGTGCACGGCTGGTCCATATACAAGTGCGGGGCCCTTGCCACAGGCACAATCACCCTCTATCTGCTTATTGATCATGGGTGTGGTGCTGTCGTGGGTAACATCGGTAATAATTGCGATATCCGGCCTTATCCTGCGTGCGATCATCTCAGCTCCGCGCAATCCTATTTCTTCCTGAACAGCATTCACTACATACAATCCAAAGGGTAGTTTTTTCTTATTTTCTTTTAGTAACCGGGCAACTTCAGCGATCATGAACCCCCCGATCCGGTTGTCGAATGCCCTTCCTATATAATAATCATAGGCCATTTCCTGAAAGCCATCCTCGTAAGTAACTACGGCACCAATATGTATTCCCAGGTCCTCTGTTTCTTTTTTATTCCTTGCACCGCAGTCGAGAAAAAGATTATCCACCTTTGGCTGTGTTTCCTTGCTGTCAGGGTTGCTTAACCTGGTATGAATGGCAGGCCAGCCGAAAACCGCTTTCACACCTCCTTTCTTTCCATGTATCAATACTCTTTGCGACGGCGCGATCTGGTGATCCACCCCACCATTCCGTTTCAGGTAAATCAGTCCCTCGGGGGAAATATAATTTACAAACCAGCTTATTTCATCAGCATGCGCTTCAATCACCACTTTGAATTTTTCTGCGGGATTGTTGATCCCGACAGCGGTGCCATAAGGATCTGTCATGGTTGTATCCACGTAATTCCTGATGTACTGCAACCAAACCTTTTGGCCACTACTTTCGAATCCAACCGGAGATGGTGTGTTTATATAGTTTTTTAAAAATTGAAAGGATTGCTCTGTCAGAATAGATTTTGCCCGTTTTGATTTAGCCATTTTGTTTTATTTAAATTTTTTTTGTTGACCACCTGCTTGGATAGTGCCTGCAAAATAACATAATTATACTGAGCCAAATATTACCAGCAATGCCTGCAATAACATC
>JBDUCQ010000150.1:0-6489 GCA_040003385.1 Ginsengibacter sp.
CAGGGCCATTGTATGCAATAGAAGGTGCACCATTACACAATTGGTTTGGACCTGTAATAGAACAGTCTGTACCAGGCGACAGCGCCAGCCTGAAAATACCTGCATGATAACCTGCATTGTCAGCTACATTATTACCTACCAGCAATTTACCATCGGCCTGAAGCCGCATAGAATTGCCGAGGTCATATCCATTGCTAAAATCCAGTTGATATTTTCCGCCAGTTCCAAATCCGTTATCCAGGGTTCCATCGACATTTAAACAAACAATACCAAAATCATCATTGGTGCCGTTAAAAGTATTTCCCGATACAAGTATTTTCCCATCCTGTTTTATCAACACACAAGCTGCATCATCTTCGGCGCTGTTAAAATCAATCAATTTTTTACCATCACCATCAAAGCCCGCATCCAAACTTCCATCGCTGCCAGCGAGCCTGGCAATTTCATAATCATTATTACTTCCATTAGCTCCTAACCCTGCCAATACAATATTTCCATCAGCCTGCACTGCTATTGATTTAATTTCGTCGTTTGAAAAAGTTAAACTGATAGTTTGTTTTCCGTCCCCGCTAAAACTGTTATCAAAAGATCCATCTGTATTGATTCTTGCAATTGCAAAATCCCAATTGGTTACAGCATCCACGCGGGCCTTGCCCCCAATTAATATTTTTCCGTTTCCATCTATGGCTAAAGTCCGGGCCATATCATTATCTCCTGCAAAGTCTATTACTTTATATCCCACGCTATTGAATGAACCATCAAGCGGGCCGGTTGCTGTAAGCCGTAACACAATAAAATCGTCTGTAGAGGCGTCAAAAAGGTTTGGCGCTGTATTCACATATCCGCCAATTACAATTTTATCATCCGGCTGAACAATCACTGAAAAGGCCTTATCATCATTGGTAATGGTAATGATCTGTACCCCATTGCTGCCAAATGTGTCATCCGTTGTACCATCAGTATTTAATCTTATTGCTTCAATATCGTACGCATCATTGCCCTGCCCGGCTTGTTTATAACCTGCTAGTATTATTTTACCATCAGATTGAATAGCAACAGCCTCGGCAGCTAAACCCGGTTTATTAATTTCTGCAAGACCGTTACTTCCAAAAGTGTTATCGGAACTTCCGTCTGAATTAAGACGCATAACAGCAAATCGACCATTAGATGAACCTGCTATTAAAATTTTACCACTGGCATCCACCACCATTGCCTTATCATATTTTGAGGGAGTAAACCCATTTAAAAATGGCCCGACTTTGCCACTGGCGCCAAAGGTAGGGTCAAGAGTTTGTGCTTGTGTTTGTATTATAACAAAAACAATCATTGACAATAACGTGATGACTTTTTTCATAAAATGTTTTAAAAGTTAAAAACAAAAAAATCCAAACAGCTATCCTGTAAACACAGAACAGTTGTAATTATTTAAGCATGGTTTAATCTGAAATTTTTGCCAGCTTCATTTCCTTGTGTTCTTTGCCTTGCATTATTCTTACGAAATAAGTCCCCGGCCTGTAAGGATCGCCAACCATGTGATTGAATTAGCTAATACCTTGTTTCAATTATCCTCCCATGCTTTTCATTTCATCCAACACCCACCAATCTCCCTGCCTGCACAACAACCACTCTTCGGTGAATTCATGGATGTGATCAGAATAATTAATCAGATCTTGTGGTTTTCCTGGTATAAACCCTATCCCAACAGCTTTTATGAATACCGTAAAACAATCTGGTTTATTATTTTTTCCGGCATGCACTTCTATCACTGCTATTTCCCTGATCACCGGATTTATGATCACCCGCTTTTTTTCATTACTTTCTAACTCCTCTAACTCGTTTTTCAATCTTTCATAACAGGATGATGTGAGGTATTTTTTCAGGTCTTCGATATGGCCATTGCTCCTGGTACTTGCTACTTTATAAAAAATTGTTTTCGCCTGCTCTATCATGCTTCCATGGTCCCATATTTGTTCTTTTTGTACAAGGTGGCTGAGCTTTGCCCCTGCAATGGATATCTTCAAACTGTTCCATAAGTTCATTGGCGATAAATGTTGTTTTGGGGCTTGAGGTTGATTTTACAGTACGATCTAAAGGTGCGGCTCGTGAGTCACGAACCGGGGTAGGTTGTTTCGGTTTTTACAGGATCATGTTGATCTGGCCTTGGTCTTATTTATCGAATATAACAGGTCATCATCCATTTCAAGAGCCGGAACTCACTAACGGCAGTCAGGATTTCACTAACGGTTGAGTGCTGAATAAAATATTTTAGTGATTATTTTTTTTACCGGCTGCTATTTCTATATGAATGGAAGGTGATAGGAAATTAACGGTGGAAAGTCATTCAAATCGTTGGGCAACATTATATTTATTGAAAACAAGAAAGTAAATTTAAGCCCGTGAAGACAACAACAATTTTTTAGGATGTATAAACTACTGCTGTTGATATTGGCTTTTATTGTACTGCTGAATAAAAGCATGGGGCAAACTATTAACGAAAAGGATTTCACCCATTACACCACTATGAGCGGCCTGAGTGATAATTTTATTACGGGTATTACACAGGATGATTTTGGATTTATCTGGATAAGCACTACCAATGGACTCAACCGTTTTGATGGCAAAGAAATCAAACGCATCTATCAAACCCCGGGTAAGAAAGGGCTTATATCCGATAGATTAAACAGCGTAAAAGCAATAGGGAATAAATTAATCATTTATTCGCAAAAGGGTGCTGAGTGGATCGATATTACTAAAAATAATTTTATCAAATTAACTGTATCGGAAAAGCAACCTGTTGCTTCGTTTCAGAATGGCATTTATAATGGTGTGGTTCTGAACAACCATATTTGTTTTGTATCTACTTTTACCGGCGCCTATGCTTTTGATAGTACCGGGAAAATTATTTTTCGTCATGACCAGTATACGCCGGATTCCAACGGAAATATAATTGGTAAGAGTTATGGCCGTGAAGTGGTGTTGCTTGATCAGTACAGGGTATTGCATTTTGACCGTGACTACACCATGTCTGTATACGACAGCCGTGACAATAGTTTTTTGCCGGTGGAGGCGTATAAAAGCTTACCAGGCCTGAATTCTCTTAAAGGATGTATGTATATCAAGGGGCAGGTTTTTAAGGGTAAGCTCATTTTTTTTAATTATCATTCCAATGAATTATTTATTTATGATACAAAAAAAGACCTGGTTACTAAGGCATTATTACCTGCCTGGTTTGTGAAATACATTAATTGGTCGAGCTATTGTTTGGCAATTACTGATAGCACCGCTATTCTTTACAGCTATTACCTGGGTGTGTATAAACTAGGGTTCAACACGGCAAAGCTTCAGCTTTCCTATGATACAGTTCCTTTGTTCAATAAATTTACTTTTACCGCTGCATTCCTGGATCGGGAAAACCGTTTATGGCTGGGCACACAAAATGGCCTGTTTCGTCAGAATATAAAGCAATCGCCACTACACTCCGTTAAGCCAACTGCTTTCAATTCTCCCGCTGTTGGGTATTCAATTTCTTTTACCAGTTTTTTGAGAAGCGATGGTTTGATTTATACGGGCAGTTATTCTACTCTACCGATCAATGTACTGGATGGGAAAACATATAAAGTCAAAAAACAAATTTCATTCTCAAACCTGTCACCTTTTTGTAACACCATTTGGAAAATTATAGAATACACAAAAGATACATTGTGGTTTGGTACCCAGGATGGGATTGTGTGGTATGATCAACGCAGTGAAAACTTTGATCTTGTTGATATGTCTAATATAGATACGAATCACGCGCGGACAATTACATTACTTTATAAAGATTCCCATGGCATTATTTGGCTGCAAACAGGATGGGGAGCCGGCATTACGAGGTATGATCCCATTACAAAGACAGCAAAAAAATATTCGATATACGATAAAAAAAATTTCCTACCGTTACATGTGGTAAATTTTATAGCGGAGGACAAGCAAAAGAACATATGGTTAGGAGAAAAAGGGCTTACAAGATGGAACCGGGAAAAAGAAAAATTTGACACTTTGATCACGAATTATTACGGGTTTAATAAAGATAATACCATTCTCTCTTCGCTCACCAATGATGAAAATGGTGATCTGATATTTTGCAATGAGAATAACGGGGTTTTAATGTATGATCCTGTGTTGAAGACCTACAAACAACTCAGCACAGCCAATGGATTGCAGGAAAACGCGGCCTATAGTGCAATGTCATCAAATAATAATATATGGATAGTGACACACAATTATATTACTTCCATTAATAAGAAAACTTCTAAGGCAGCAAGCTACTCATATGCTGATAGCATGCCAGCAACCCTTTCTAATGCTTTATACCATGATACAGTCAGCCATAGAATATTGATTGGGTTTGACAATGAAATAATCTGGACTGATGATACGATCACCAGGAGTGTGGTTAAACCCATTTCATTTTATATAGATGAGTTTATTGTAGTAGAAGACACCACAATTTTGTTTCCCGGTGACAACATCAGGTTGCGTTATTCGCAAAATGATATTACAATTCATTACAGTGCAATCAATTTCGATGAGGCTGCAAGCAATCGCTACGCTTACCGTGTCAATCAAAAAGAATGGAGCTCCCTGGGAAGTGAAAATTCAATTCATTTCAGTAATCTTTCACCTGGTAAATATGAAGTGGAAATAAAATATTATGCTGCTTCCAACATAAACAGCGAAACGATCCGGAAAATTACGTTTGTTGTACAGGCTCCATTCTGGAATCAATGGTGGTTTTTTGTTCTCCTTTCAGTAGTGATCATCAGTATTATTTATTCGTTGGCCCATAAACGGATATCAGAGATCCGGCAAAAAGAAAGAGTTAACAGGCTTATGGCAGAGTATGAAATGAAAGCGCTCCATTCACAAATGAATCCTCATTTTATCTTCAACTGCCTGAACAGTATACGTGAGATGATCCTGAACAATGATAACAGCAATGCCTCTCATTACCTGAGTAAATTTGCACACCTGATCCGGATCACACTGAATAATTCTTCAAAGCCTTTTATCAGCTTACAAAAAACGATAGAATACCTTCAACGTTATCTTGAAATGGAACAAATAAGGACGACCAATTTTTCTTACCAGATCAATGTGGACGAAGCCATACAAACGCAGAGTACTTTCCTTCCTCCCATGCTTATTCAACCTTTCATTGAAAACGCAATATGGCACGGAGCATCTGCAGTCAACCAACTCATTGCGATCAATATCAGTTTTATGTACCAAAATAACCAACTAAGCTGTAGAGTGGAAGACAATGGAATTGGGATAGAGATGTCATTGAAAAACAAAATGGAAAAAGGGGAACAACCCGATCACCATTCACTTGGAATCGAGAATGTGAAACAACGCATCCTTGTGTTAAATGAAAAATACCACCTGCACAGCAGCGTTACCATCGAAGACAAAAGCATGTTGCCTGCTTACAATGAACCGGGAACTGTAGTTACCATTTATCTTCCATTTAAAAATACTGAGTTATGAAATATTTGCAAACAATTTTAGTGGACGATGAGCCACGAGGCCTTAACTCCATGCAAAAATTATTGCAGATGAATTGCCCGGATGTATCGGTGGTGGCTGCCTGCAGCAGTGTAGACGAAGCTGTTAGGAAAATACATGAGTTGCAGCCCCAACTCCTTTTCCTGGACATAGGCATGCCCGGGAAGAATGGATTTGATCTGCTGAAAGAATTAAAAGAATTTAATTTTGAAGTGATATTTGTTACCGCCCATCATCAATTTACAGTGGAAGCTTTTCATTTCAGTGCCATCGATTACCTGCTGAAACCGGTAGATGATGATTTATTATGTGAAGCGGTAAAAAGGGCAGGGAGAAGGATCGTTGATAAGACAGGAAGTAAAAATATTGAAACTTTTTTGCATAATGTTAAGATAAAGCAGGGTCCGCAAAGTATGAAACTTTGCCTCCCATCACTGAAAGGATTCCAGGTGGTAGAGCTAAGTGATATTCTTTATGCGGAAGCTTCGGGGAGCTACACTAATTTTTATTTTGCCAACCAGCCGGTGGTATGCACTTCTAAACCCATCCATGAGTATGAAGAATTATTGGCAGAATGCAACTTTGTCCGTATTCATAAATCTTATTTGGTGAACATGCTTCAGGTAAAAGAGTATTATCGTGGCGAAGGAGGTACTGTTCTTCTTTCAAACGGAAAGGAAATTGAAGTGTCCAGGCGCAGGAAAGATATTTTTATCACCAGTATGAAACACTTTTATAAATTTTAAAATTGACGGCCGGAACTTTTTCCATGCCATGGATGGTGAAGGCAATAATTATCAATTAATAATTATTAATTAATTTTTTCTATCGCAATCCACCTGGCTGGCGGCTTTTTTAGCTTTGGCTTCAGCAATCAATTCACCCGTATAAGAGCATAGGGGGTTTACTATCTTGCATTCAATGAAATATTTTTCTTACCTG